>JAEZRL010000446.1 GCA_023440945.1 Bacteroidota bacterium | reverse complement strand
TGGTGTTTAGTGTGCTGATAACTTATTCGGTTGTGCAGTTTATACAATCATACATTATTCAGCCTTACATTGTAGGCGGAGAAGTAAACATCAATGCACTTGCTACCATTTTTGTTTTGGTGATCGGTGAACTTGTTTGGGGCATTGCCGGAATGATATTGGCGATACCCGTGACTGCTATTATAAAAATCATTTTTGATAATATTCCCGCACTTAAGCCTTATGGCTATTTAATAGGTGGAAGTACAAAACAGAAGAATCAAAGCATCATTTTGAAGTTGAAAAAATGGTTTGTGAAGAAATGAAGGAGTGTATAAGTTCCTCAATAGCTTTCGAAGCTTCATTGTTGTTTGATAAAGCTTCTAATGATAGTTGAAGAAGCCTTTACATTGATCTTCACTCGCTGAAGAGAAATAACAATACGCCATTTAATCAGAAAAATCCTATAAATCTTACTTCATACTTTTAATCTTTTAATATTTTCACCGATTATAGATTGACTTATGAAGAAAATTTTCCTGGTCGTTTGCTTGCTTTCATATATAACAATAACCAAAGCGCAAACAGCGCTTTCCCCGGAACAATATCTTGGTTATAAAATCGGCACACATTTTACGCCTCATTATAAGATCGTCAATTACTTCCGTTCTGTTGCCGATGCGAGACCGGACATGGTGAAGTTTGAAAAATATGGAGAAACAAGTGAAGGCAGAGACCTCATCTTAACTTATATCGCACTGCCTGAAAATTTGAAAAGACTGGAAGACATAAGGAAGAATAACCTGCGTCTTGCCGGTATTTTAAAAGATGGTACTCAACCGCAAACAAATACACCTGCTATCGTTTGGCTTAGCTATAATGTACATGGGAACGAACCTGCTTCATCAGAAGCAGCGATGCTTACATTGTATGCTTTGATTGATAAAAATAATGCGCAGATGCAGGAATGGCTGAAGAATGTTGTTGTGATAATCGATCCCTGCATTAATCCTGATGGAAGAGATCGTTATGTGAACTGGTACAACGACATTGCCGGCGAACAGTATAATGTTGATCCGCAATCAAGAGAGCATAATGAACCCTGGCCAAGAGGCAGAAGTAATCATTATAATTTTGATCTTAACCGCGACTGGGCAT
Source organism: Bacteroidota bacterium (assembly GCA_023440945.1). Classification (GTDB taxonomy): domain Bacteria; phylum Bacteroidota; class Bacteroidia; order Chitinophagales; family Chitinophagaceae; genus JAEZRL01. The sequence goes on along the minus strand of JAEZRL010000446.1, from coordinate 13,627 downwards.
GGCAAACACAGCCGGAAACACAGCAGCGGATGAAGAAGTATAACGAATGGTTGCCGCAAGTGCACGTGGATTTTCATGAACAAGGTTATAACGAGCCTTATTATTTTGCGCCGGCTGCAGAACCCTATCATGAAGTGATAACACAATGGCAAAAAGATTTCCAGGTGATGATAGGAAAGAACAATGCAAAATATTTTGATAAGAACGGCTGGCTTTATTTTACAAAAGAAAGATTTGATCTTTTTTATCCTTCTTATGGAGATACTTATCCGCTTTACAATGGCGCAATAGGAATGACATTTGAGCAAGGAGGTATTGGTGCAGGTTTGGGTATTATAAAAGAAGATGGAGATACGCTTACCTTAACAGATCGTGCCTTGCATCATTATACAACAGGCATTTCAACTATTGAAACTGCTGCGAAGAATGCTACCAGTCTGGTGACTGAATTTAAAAGATTTTATGATGAGGCACAAAATGCAACAACTGCTTCTTATAAAACATACATCTTAACAGCAAAAAATAAAGAAGAATTAAGCGAGGTTGTTCAGTTACTCAAAGCAAATGATATCCAGTTTGGAACAACAAATGCCAAAACATTTAAAGGATATAATTATTTCAGTGGTAAAGAAGAAACATTTAGCAGCAAAGGTTATCAGCTCGCTGTTTCTGCTTTTCAACCAAAAGGAACTTTGATAAAAGTCTTGTTCGAACCAAGAAGCATATTGACGGATTCAAACACATATGATATAACTGCCTGGTCTATTCCGTACGTGTACAATGTTCAAGCTTACGCGGCAAAAGACAAACTGGATATATCCGCTTACGATACAACTGTTTTGGTAAAAAATGTACAGGCCGATTATGGCATTCTTATTCCTTATACTTCTTTCGCTTCATCAAAAGTGTTAGCGTACCTGTTATCACACAAAATAAAAGTTCGCTTTGCGCAAAAACCTTTTACTTATAATGATAAAAATTATGACAGGGGAACGCTCATCATTCTAAAAGCAAATAACACTTTTAACTGGAGCAGGATAACAAATGAAGCATGTGCAAAATTTGATGTTCAGCCTTATGCAGTTGAAAGCGGTTTTATGGAAAAAGGTGCTGATTTTGGCTCTCCGGATATTCATTTTATTCACGAACCAAAAGTGGCTATGATCACTGGCAGCCAGGTTTCATCTTCTGCAGCAGGTGAGGTATGGTATTATTTTGAAAAAAGATTGAATTATCCTTTAACACAATTACTTGCAGATGATTTGAGAAGAAGTGATTTGAATGATTATGATGTACTGATATTTCCGGATGGAAGTTATAAAGCATTTACAGATAAAAATATTTCGGCCCAGTTAGAAGAATTTGTAAGAAACGGCGGAAAAATAATAGCAATGGAAAATGCAGTAGCTGATATGTCGGATAATGATTGGGGCATCAAAACAAAAGCCGGAGACGAAGAGATAAAACCTGATACCAATTATGCATTATTAAAAGCTTATGGCAACAGGGAAAAAGAAGATATTTCTGAAACTATTCCCGGCGCTATTTATAAAGTTGATCTTGATACAACCCATCCGCTGGCATTTGGTTATCCTGAGCATTATTATACACTGAAACAAGAAAAGAATGTGTATGAATTTTTAAAAGATGGATGGAATGTAGGTGTTATAAAACAATCGAACTATGTATCAGGATTTGTAGGCAGTAAAGTGAAACCAAAAATAAAGGATGGTGTTGTTTTCGGTGTGAAGGATTTTGGTAAAGGCACAATTATTTATTTAGCTGATGATCCTTTATTCAGAGCATTTTGGAAAAGCGGTGAAATGTTATTTGGAAATGCAGTGTTTTTGGTAGGAGAGTAGATGTTACAGGATCACCCTTTGAAATTTAAAAATCGGTTACTACGATTCAATAGGCAAAAACGACGTTTCGAAGTTTGAATGGTTTTTATGCACAGATACGCATTGTTTCTTGCATCAAAAATCAATCACCATGTTCAAATATGCATTTGCAATTTTTGCTTCGGTTTGCTTCACTTTTTATACTTCAGCCCAGGAAAAAATTCCTGTTATAAAACTTAAACAAGATCATGAATTATTTGTTCGTGCTTTAAAAGAAGCACATGCAGGTCTGCACAGATATGCTTCAGCAGAAACGATGGATAGCTTGTTTGCAACAACAGAAAAAGCAATAGATCATGATATGACATCAGAAGAATTTTATAAGTTGATGATGCCAGTTGTTGCGAAGATCAAATGTGGTCATACAAAATGGTACCCGGAGAATAAGCCTGATGATATGTATGCATTTCATTCCATGGATATCTTTCCCCTCAGGCTGTACTTTGTAAACAAGAAAGCATTTTTTTTGTATAGCTACGATTCAACCATAAGTATTTTACCGGGAACAGAAATAATGAGTATTGACGGCATTTCTATTCCTTCCATCATTGAAGAATTACATGCTTTCATGACCATTGATGGAAATGTTCAATCGGCTGTTTATTCTGAACTGAATCGTTCCTTCAATGGTTACTATGCAACTTTCATAAATACAGCAACTTCGTTTGAAGTTGTTTACAAAGAAGGCGATCATAAAATAACAACAAATTTATCTTCTGTTACATTTGATCAGATAAAAGACAGAGATGCACTTGAACAAAAGCCTTACCAGATGCCTCTGCGATTAGTTTACCCGGCAAAAGATGTAGCATTGTTAACCATCGAAAGTTTTTATGTTGATAAAAAAGAACAGAAATATTATCCTTTTATAGACAGTGTTTTCCAGGAATTGAAAAGCAAGCGAATAGACCACCTGATTATTGATGTCCGTAATAACGAAGGTGGTGAGGAAAACTGGGGAGGATATTTATTTTCTTATCTTACTGATAAGAAATTTCGCTATTACGACAGGATAACAATGGCTCAAAAAGAAAAATTTTCATTTAAACAATATGCCTGGCTGCCCCCGCATTTTGGATTGATGCATTTATTCATGAAGAAAAGAAATAATGAAATACGTTTTGTGCTACAGAAATATTTAAGAACACATTCGCCTAAAAAGAATGCTTTTAAAGGCAGTGTATATGTGCTTACGAATGGTTCGAGTTTTTCCGTTACCTCCGAATTATGTTCGGTTATTCAATCGCAGCGCAAAGCCACTTTTGTTGGTGAAGAAACAGGGGGAGCTTACCAGGGAAATAACAGCGGCGTTTTTGCTGTTCTCACTTTACCAAATACAAAGCTTACACTTGGTATTCCTTTGATGGCTTTTTATACAAGAGTACTTGATAATGGGTATAAAAACAGAGGTGTTTTACCTGATTATGAAGTAAAGCTTTCTGTGTATGACGTTTTCCTGAAGAGAGACGCAGTGCTGGAGAAGACTTTGCAACTTATTCAAACAGAAAATTGATAAAAGAATTATTTTACTTCCACTTTCTGTTATGCTGCGAAAAAAAATACCTGTTTTACATGATAAATGGTTCCGATTTATCGGCATTCCGCTGATTGCGCTGATGGGGCATATCACTTTTTTCAACCGCAATAATTCCGGGGAAGAGATATACAGTTTTTGGGAGATCTATTTCATATCTCTTGCAGAAACATGTATCGTTTGGGAATCTATAAGAATGGTGATTATTTATTTTAGAAAAAAATACCCGGGTATTGAGTATTCAAAAAAGCGCATCATAAAGATGCTTGTCTATTGCACACTTTTAACAATAATCATCAGAACAATAATAATTGTATTGTATAACAAAACACAGTTCTGGGGTTATGCATTTCCGCTTGAAGGTTATTTGTATAACGTTTTTGTTGCTGTTTTATATGTGCTGATCGTTGGCTCTATTTACGAAGGCATTTATTATTTCAACAGTTGGAAAGCTGCGGCGGTAGAAGCCGAAGCATTGAGAAATGAAAACCTTCAAACACAACTCGACTCGATAAAAGCGCAGATCAATCCGCATTTTCTGTTCAATAGTTTAAGCTCTTTGAATTCGTTGATTGCAGAAGAACCACGAAAAGCAGAAAAGTTTGTAACAGAGCTTTCATCGGTATATCGTTACCTGCTTCAATCAAATGAAAAAGAACTTACAACATTGGAAAAAGAGCTGGAATTTATAACAGCATACGTTCACCTGTTAAAAACAAGATTTCAGGAAGGCTTTGAAGTTGAGGTGAATATAACACCATCCGAAATGCACTATCTTCTGCCTCCTTTAACCTTACAGCTTTTGATAGAAAATGCGATAAAGCACAACATTATTTTACCTGATAAGCCTCTACTGGTCCACATTTATCTAGAAGATGGAAAATTAATTGCAAAGAACAACCTGCAAAAGAAAAATGTACAGAAGCTTTCAAATAAAATGGGTTTGAAAAATATTTCAGCTAAATACAAACTAATGAAGTTGCAGGATATTTTAATAGAACAAACAGCAGAATATTTTATAGTAGCTGTGCCTTTAATAAAAACAGAAGACTATGCGTATATTGATAATAGAAGATGAGACATTGCTTGAAAGACATTTAAAAAATCTTGTGACAGAAATAGAGCCATCTGCAAAAACAGAAGCAGTTATTAATAGTGTTACTTCTGCAGTGCAATGGCTGAAACAAAACGAACAACCCGATCTTATATTAATGGATATTGAACTGGCTGATGGGCAGAGCTTTGAAATATTTGAACAAATGGAAGTAAAGAGTCCTGTTATTTTCACTACAGCTTATGATGAATATGCACTGAAAGCTTTCAAGGTTAACAGCGTGGATTATCTTTTAAAACCAATAAAAGAGGATGACCTTAAGCGTGCATTGAATAAATTAAAAACATTACAACATACACCACAGGCGCATGAGAATATTTACAGGATGATGGAAGAACTAAGACGTTCACAAGCTGCTTCATATCGTGACAGAATCCTGATAAAAAAAGGGCAAAAAATGATACCGGTAGAAATAAGTGAAACCGCCTTATTTTTTTCGATGAATGCAGTGTGCTTTTTAGTAACGAAGAATAAACAAAAGTACGTGATCGATTATTCCCTCGACGAATTACAACAAACACTTGATCCTAAAAAATTCTTTCGCGTAAACAGGCAATACGTGCTTTCCCACGATGTGATAACAGCGTTACATAATTGGTTCAACGGTAAATTGAAAGTTGAAGTAAATGTTCCTGTGGAGGAAGCAATTGTTGTTAGTCGCGATAAAGCATCTCTTCTCAAAGAATGGTTAGGAAAATAACTGTCAAAATCTACTTCACACCATTTTTATCATCCCACCATCCTTTCATTTTTCTTATATAGATTATTTGCCCCGTATGATAAGCATTATGCGTTCCAATATGTGCAATAGTTGAATACCATTTCGATAATTTGGCTTCGTCTGCATTTTGCACCGCTGTTTCCAATGCAGTAAGAACACTATCTAAACGTTGCGTTGCCGCATTCCACGAAGATGCGTCAACAGGAGAAAATGTTTCTGTATTATCACCGCTGAAAGCATCGGGTTTGATGCCTTTAAATTTATCGAGCATTTGTTTGTTCCAGAAAATAAGATGGGTTGTTAACTGCGCAATAGAATGATTGTTGCTGCTGTCTTTCCAGTTTGCTTGTTCAGGAGTCAAACCTGCAATGGCAATAGCTGGCGGAACAAACCAATCTTCTACATTATGTGTGGTTCTTAGTTGTTCAAGTAAAATAGATTTCAATGTAGGTGTTGAATCATTTTGTGCGTAAGAAGTTGTAACAAAAAATAGCAGAATAAAAGCCAGTATATATTTCATAAGGAGCAATTGATGAAACAATATAATGCGATGCTTTGATAAGCGGAAGTATTCGCTTTACTTTTACATGAACGGCGAGTAAAGAGCAGAACGTTGAAGTGAGTGACACAACAAAAGTGTAATAGTAGCAATGCAGCCGGACACACAAAGTGACCTGATTTGAATTGCTATGTTATTCTGGTTTGAGCTATTTTTAGTCTCTCGAGTGCAGCAATAAAAAAAGCCCGCAAAAGCGGGCCTTTCAATTATAAAAACCTTAAACAAAATTTACAATTCCTGTATCTTCAAATCTTTCCATCTAACTTTTATGCCACCTCCATCGTGTATCTGCAAAGCAATAAAACCATTACCCTGACCGATTTTTTCATCTTTTAAATGTATCATCTGGTGATCATTCAACCATGTTGTAACTTCATCATTCACTACTTTAATAACGTATTTATTCCAGTCGCCTTCTTTTAAATATTTTTCATCTTCCTGTTTTGGAATAATTAACCAACCTCGGCCATAAGATTCATAAATGCCTCCGGTATGCTGACCTTTTGGTGCTACTTCTGCCTGCCATCCGCTTATTTTAACGCCATCAATAGATGAACGGAAAAACACGCCGCTGTTACCGTTGGCTTCCTGTTTAAAATGAACGGTGAGAATAAAATTTTTATAGTCTTTATCAGTTGAAAGATAACCGTACTGTTTATCGGGGCCACTTTCGCAAACAAGCTCACCGTTATCAACGTACCATTTTTCTGTACCATGAACCGTCCAGCCCGTAAGATCTTTACCATTAAACAGTGAAGTAGTTTTTTGTGCGAAGACTGATGTTGTAATAAAAGCAACAAGCAAAAGAGAAATGTATTTCATCTGAAAATTTTTTGTCAAGATAAGGATTATAAAAATAGCAACTGTACTGGAAAACAAAATTGTTGTCATTTCGGGATGAGTTCAGGTGAATGCGATCATCTTCATTTACTTTTTGCTTTTATCGCATTGCTTACGATATAATCAATTACACTGCTTTCAAAATTTTAAATGCTTTCAAAACATTTATTAAAGCAGGCGGGTTATCTTTAAGCATTTAAGAAAGATCAGAAAAATAAAATCTATCTGCATGAGTAAAAACACCATCCATCGCCGCGAATTTCTGCGAAATAGTTCTATGTTATTTGCTATGTCTGCTCTTCATCCTTACATACCCAACATCAGTGCAACTCCAAAACGTGTAGCACTTATCGGAACCGGATGGTATGGAAAGAGTGACCTCTTTAGGTTAATGCAGATTGCACCGGTTGACGTGGTTGGTCTCTGCGATGTGGATGCACATATGCTGAAGCAGGCAGCCACAATGGTTAATGAAAGAAAGCCGCAAAAAAACCTGGCTTGTTTCAGCGATTATCGTGAATTATTAAAACAAACAAAACCGGATATTGTACTCATCGGCACACCTGATCACTGGCATGCTTTGCAAGCCATTGATGCGATAAAAGCAGGCGCTGATCTCTATCTCCAAAAACCCATTAGCCGCGATGTAATGGAAGGCGAAGCGATTCTCGCTGCAGCAAGAAAATACAATCGCACGGTACAGGTAGGCACACAACGCAGAAGCACGCCTCATTTGGTGGAGGCGAAAGAAAAAATTGTGGATGCAGGTTTGCTTGGCAAAATACATCATGCGGAAATGTGCTGTTATTACCACATGCGTTCCAATGCCAATCCGCCTGTTCAGCCTGTGCCTGATTTTCTCGATTATGATATGTGGACAGGTCCTGCGCCTTTGCGTCCTTATGATGGTTTGCCCCACCGCGGATGGTGGCGGGCTTTTATGGAATACGGTAATGGTATTGTTGGCGATATGTGTATCCACATGTTTGATGCAGTGCGTTGGATGCTTAACCTCGGCTGGCCAAAAAGCGTTTCTTCCAACGGGGGCATTTATGTAGATAAACAAGGAAAAAGCAATATTTCGGATACGCAAAATGCCGTTTTTGCTTATGATGATATCGAATGTGTTTGGCAGCATAGAACCTGGGGTACGCCTGCGGATCCTGATTATCCCTGGGCTTTTAAAATTTATGGTGATAAAGGAACACTTGCCTGCGATGTTTGGAAGTACGATTTCACTCCTGTTGGTAACGGCAAAAAACAACACGGCGATCTTTTGTGGGAAAAAGAAAAATATCCCGAAGACCTGAAAGAACCCGACATAGAATTGCACGTTGCATCTGCCACACGCCGTCATATGCTCAATTTTCTCGAGGCCATAGATAAAGGCACACGTCCTGTTGCAGATATCGAACAGGGACATATTTCCACTGCCAGTTGCATCATGGCCAATCTTGCCATGCAGTTGCAAAGACCCTTAAGTTATGATCCCATAAAACGAATCATAACCGGTGATCAGGAAGCCACCAAGCTATTGCAAAGGCAATACCGTTCACCGTGGAAGCATCCTTTGCCGGAGAATGTTTGAATGCATAGAAACAGCATGCAGTTATAATATTCTTTGTATTTTTTAACTAACTATAGTAACACAGATGCGACTTTTGTTGTGTCACTCACTTGTACGCTTTGTTCTTTATGCAGCACGAAAAAAATTAATTCTTCTAATGGTAACCAAAACAGATTTATAATAATCTTCAATTTCTTATATAACATGAATAAGATTATTCAGAACAAAACCAAAAAGCCAAATTTTTCCTTTGATATCTGATGCTTGCATAACGATGCCTATTGCACATGCTTCAAGTCTTAATGCATAATTTCTTATTTATTCTTTAGACGCATTTGCAATAATCGCATCGTATATTTTTCTTGCATTGTTATAGGCAGTTTCAGCTTTGCTGCGTTCAGAAGGTCTGATATTTCCCTGTTTCATCTTCCAACATTGATCAACTGCTTTACGGCACCATTGCGCACTCTTTAATTCATGAATTGGTTTCCCATCTTTAATAATAAAAACGGGATTGGTGTGAGAGCTAGGAAATATTCTTAACGCTACCCAGCTTGATTTTTTTATCGGGTATTGAAATGATATATTCTGTAACGAACCATCTGCAATAATTTGAGTTGTGTCAACCGGTTCACCATTTACAATTAATTCAACACGCACATTTCTTGTTGTACCTATCCTTGCACGTTCAATGTTCCAGTAAGGTTGCCTGTCTAAATTTCTGTGCGCAATGTCTGCACCTTCTACATCTTGTTGTGCAGAAAGATATGCCGCAACTTGTGCTTTTATGTTTACATTTTTATCCGAATCAATATCCAACTCGCTATTCTTCGTTCCTACTTCTAATCCATCAACCGAAAAATTAATGATATGTGAACCTCCGTCAGAAACATAGGATCTTCCTTTTTTGATTGCACTAATATAACCTGGATAACTTAACGCACTATCTGTTTTGAAATAGGTGCGACCCACTCCAACTCTTTCATCATAAATACAAGGGAAATCAGTTTCTCCACTTAATCTTGGTCTGAAGCCGCAATTCAACGTGTGATACCACATGTTTAATTCCCATGGAGCAGGCGTATCTCCTGCGCTAAAAACATCAATTACATCTTGTGTTACCGTAACAATGTATTCATTCGCACCAATATTATCCATTTTCGGAATAGTGTAATTCAATAACCGGTAATTGCGATTGCTTGATGGTTGAGAATAATCAGACTCATCAATTGGTTGCAAACCCCAACCAGAATGCGCATAACCAGTAACGCCTCCTTGTGATTTTGCCCATTGCAACACAGGCAAAGTCCAGCTTGGCCAGTCTTCAACTTTTGTTGTATTTGGATAATCATCTTCTTTCAAGTTCAATAACACCAAATGACCTGCATGTGAGGATGGAAAACCGGAAACTTCAACATCATAACGCATAATATTTTTGTTGGTTGAAAGCGGACTAATATCTCCTGTGAAAAACCGTTTTTGATGATACCAACCTGGTCCCCATGATAACACACTTCCAATGTTCAAATCTTCACCAACTATCTGCCGCCACATATTAATCGGTTCGACACCTTCTTCAGGACTTTCATAATGACTGCAACCTGATGCATGTACGTGATGATCTGCACTGTACCAGACAAGCTTCGACATGTTTATCCATCTCTTCAGTTGAAAAGAAATTTCAACAGAATCTTTGTTTGAAGGAATAACAATCTGTTTTGTTTGTGTGATGTATTCAGGTCCTCTTGTGAATGTTACATTATATCTTCCAGGAGGTAACAAAACATACTCACCCGTTGAACGATACACCTGCGGCTGAAAAAAGAAATCAGGATATTCATCATAAGCAGCAACTCTTCGCGAAGGCAAAGGATAAATTCCTGTTAAGCGTTTTGGAACTTTATAATCGTTCGGTGAAACCCAGGGCTCATAATATTCAAGCTGTGATTTTGTTAAACGATAATCCACATCTTTCAAAGAATCATTACTGATGCGTTGAATGCCATCAGTAAAAATAAATGAGGCCATTGTTGGTGAACCATTATCATCTTTTACATTCAATATAACTTTTACTGAACGCTTAATGTGAAATAAAATATCGATGGTATTGCGAAAACCAATGTCTTGTGTGCCTTGACCAACATTAAAACCAATTCCGGCTTCCCGTTCACCCGCATCTTTAGAATAAATCTGTACAACAGCATATTCCAATACAAGACCAGAAAGATTTGGCAACAATGGACGATTATTATACATCTGTACTTCCAAAAAACGATTTTCAACCTGTCCTTGCGTCAGCAAATTCTTTTGCATTGCCTGTTGTTGAAATGTTGATATATGAAACGCAGGCTTGCTGTTCGGGCTTTCAACTTTCAATCGTGCAGTAGTGCCTGCTTCATTATGAACTTTCACTAAAAAAGATGTCCAGCCATTTTGAATCAAATGTGCAGCGGCTCCACCTCTTTCAACTTTTACACGAGATTCAGGATTAATGTTAACCATTGCGAGGCAATAAGGATCAAGAATAGTTTGAACAGTTTTTGAAGTTTCTTCTGTCAATGGTTTATCCTGCAATTGTTTCAGTTTGATTTGATCTTCTTTTGATAAGGCGCTTCCCAAATAATTAAGGGCTTCGTTCAATCGCAACGCTTGTGCAAGTAAAGGCTGCGGTTCTACATCTTTAATTAGACTTGATGAAGATGCAGCATGTTGATGCTGCGCAAACACCGGGGTTTGTAAGCAAAGAATAAAGAGGAGAGAAAAAGAAAAATTTCTGGCAAGCGTAATTATCATCATTTAAAGATACGCTGAAAGTGTTTGCTTAAAACAGGTTTGTATCAGACACTTTATTAATCACCTTGCTGTGCTTTGGCAAATGCTTTTATAATTTCCTCATGCGTTTTTAATGCATATTCCGGCATTGGAAAATCTTTATCGAAAACCTGTTGCTGCTTAGCCGTTTCAATGGTTATAAAGGATTCGGTAATCTCTCCCTGTTTATCTTTTATTGCATTAATGTTTAGTGAAAAAACATCGGCAAAAAACCGGTACACAGGAACTCGCTTTGTAAAACCGTAATCATGTCCGTCTAATGGCAGATGTACATTCTTTACATTTTCTTTTTTCCCATAAAGGTTATACACCTTTTGCAGGTAGGGAAATTCAATGGATGGAACTGTTTGAGTCCAATCACTTCCATCTGAAATAACCAATTGGGGTCGCGGTGCTGCCATCGCCGCTATTTCCGCATTATTGGTATTGCCACAGGAATGAATAGGCAAACCGCTTTCACAATTGCATCCACCATAAAAACTGGAAGAAACCATAACAACAGGACAGCTTGCCCTGATCCTTTCATCAAGAGCCGTTGCAATAAAGGTTTGTGTACCTCCACCCGAAGCTCCTGTCATACCTATTCGGTTTGTATCAATATCAGGTAATGAGTATAAAAAATCGATTGCTCTTATACTGTTCCAGGTTTGAATGGCCAGAGCAAAATTTGTTTGATGAAACGTGTCGCTGCCACTTTGATTTGCTGATTCACCGTAAGAATACATGTCGTAATCAAAAACAATCGCTCCCATTTTTGCTAAGGCAGCACAACGGTATTGCATATCAGGGCGGTATCTTCCTCTTTCATCCGGAATCATTGGAGCTACTTTGTTATAGAAGTGTCCATGCGGACAAAGAATAGCTGCATGTTTACCTTCTTTGATAGGCTTGTATAAAGAGCCGCAAACAAAATATCCGGGAATACTTTCGAAAGCTACGTTTTCAACCGTATAACCGTCCATTATTCTTTTATTGTGAAAGATTGGATTTAAGTTGTTTCTTTTTACTGCCGGATCAATACCAAGCGTTTTAAAAATACACTCTTTGATTTGCTGCTTGCGACTTTCAAATTGAGCAGAAGTAGTATATAACTTTTCAAACGCTTCCAGTTGTTTCTGCCCTTCCGAAATTTCTTTACGGAAATACTCATACTTCCTGATCTCAAAACTGTCCTTCCCTTTTTCTGTCCACACCATTTCCAGGGGCTTTAAAACATTATCCAAAGTTTGCTTCACATCTGTTCTAAATCTCCACGCAGCATAATCAACAACCTTATCTTTTGTGTTTTTGATATTATAAATTAAATGAACACCATAACGTTGTTCAATCGTTTTAAGCACTTCATCAAGTGATTGCCGGTATATTTCTTCGGGTTGCTGTGTCAGCATTTCATTGGGTGTTTGAGCAAACATCCTGAAAGAGATAATCATCATATAAAATACAAAGAACAAAAGCAGTTTACTCATACTCATTATTTTGGAATGGATAAGTTCATCACTAATAAAAGCTTTACTCAACGTGATATTAAGAAATTTTAATTAAAAATATAACAGAGATCAGAAGCAGGGATTGCTAAAGAGCAAATGTCCCTTTCCTCTATATTAGAGCGAAAGGGACATTCGTAACAGTGCATTCAATTCAGATATTATGCTCTACCAATAGATTGTATAAAGGGCGGTAATAATTGCAGCAACAATAAGCGAACCAATAGCAAAGGAAGGTGATAAGCGAAACATTTTTGGATCAACTTCTAAACCTTTTGGCTGTATGCCTTTCCTGTTCTCAATATTTGTAATAATGCTCATTCCGATAATGCAGAGGATAAATACAAAACCCATTCTGTCAAGGAAAGGAATTTCATAAACGCCATCGCTGTTCTTTACCGCGAACCCGTATTGGTAAAGGAAAGAAAGATCCATCATGTAAGGCAGGAACTTGAAAAATACGGAGAAAACAAAACCGCCTATCGTTGCAAAAAGGGCTGCATTCGAAGTTGTTCTTTTCCAGAAAAAACCAAGAATAAACATGGCAAAAATCCCCGGCGAAACAAATCCTGTATATTCCTGAATATACTGGAATCCTTGTTTGCCTTCACCCATTAATCTCTCGCCAATAGCAAGAGAAAGGAGCACAGCAAGCAACATAGCAACTACGACAGATATTTTACCAAGCTGCACCAGCCTTTTTTCTGAAGCATCTTTGTTGATGGCTTTTTTATAAATATCCAGCGTAAAGATGGTTGCAATACTATTTGCTTTACCAGCAAGCGAAGCTACGATAGCTGCGGTTAATGCTGCAAAGGCAAGTCCTTTCATTCCGGATGGCAACAAATGCAATAAAGAAGGATAAGCCTTGTTTACATCTACCACGCCCGTTGAACTAAGCATTTCCTGTTGAAAATATCCTTTCTGATATAGCACATAAGCCGCAATGCCGGGAAGCACAACAATTACCGGCATTAATAGTTTCAGAAAAGCCGCAAACAAAATACCGCTGCGTGCTGTTTTAAGATCAGCGCCTAAAGCACGTTGCGTAATGTACTGGTTACATCCCCAGTAA
>JAEZRL010000403.1 GCA_023440945.1 Bacteroidota bacterium | reverse complement strand
AATATTATATTGATTTTGCTAAGCGTTTTGGTTTTGATAGAATATTGATGGACGCAGGGTGGAGTGATACAAAAGACCTGTTTAAGATCAATCCAAATATCAATATGGATTCGATAACTGCTTATGCCAAACAGCAAGGTATAAAAATAAGTATGTGGACCCTGGCAATGACCTTAGACAGGCAACTTGACAGCGCATTAGAGCAGTTTAAAAAATGGGGCGTAGATTTTATCATGACCGATTTTATTGATCGTGATGATCAAAAAACGGTGAACTTTTATAAACGCATTACGGAAGCCTGCGCCAAAGCAAATATCATGATCATGTTCCATGGTGCTTATCCTGCAAAGGGTTTTAACCGAACTTATCCAAACAACATAACCCGTGAAGGTGTTCTTGGTTCAGAGTACAACGCATGGAGTGATAAACCAACGCCGGAACACAACCTTGTTATTCCTTTCACAAGAATGCTGGTTGGTCCTTTGGATTATGAGCCGGGTATTCTTGACAATGCTACACAAGCACAATTCCGCCCTATCTGGGGGAAAGTTATGTCGCAGGGAACTCGTTGTCATCAACTTGCCATGTTTGTTGTATATGATACACCGCTGCCTATCTTTTCAGGTAATCCGTCTCAGGGTTATATGGAGCCCGCATTTATGGAGTTTTTGGGAAGTTTACCCAACACCTGGGATGAAACAAAAATACTGGATGCAAAGGTTTCTGATTATATCATCACCGCTAAAAAGAAAGGTGATGATTGGTATATCGCCGGTATGACGGATTGGTCATCAAGAGATTTAGTTATTCCTTTGGATTTCCTCGAAGAAGGAAACTATAAAGCCACTATTTGCCGTGATGGTATTAATGCAGAGCGTTATGCTTCTGATTATATTTTAGAAGAAAAGCAGTTGCAGAAAAATGATAGACTTACTATACATCTTGCACCGGGAGGTGGGTTTCTTATCAGGTTATCAAAATAAATTTTAATGAATGATCGGGCTGATTTTTTAACCAGCTTTGTTGATGATAATCGTTGTACAACCTGATAGCGGTATGGGTAAGTAATTGCTATTACAAAAAGAAAAAATTGTTTCTATCTTGTAAGAACAACTACCACTGTAACCAATAACAACTCCTTACGTCTTTAAAATCTTAGCCTATGCACATTGGCAAATGGATAAGAGGTTGGAGATTACATAAGATATTCTCCTCACATGAACAGGAAGACGTTGATTTAAAAGGAGCTGCTGAAAAAGCTGTATTGCTTGTTGAGAAATTGAAAAATTAGATTGATAATCCTTTTGCAGACATGCTGGATAAAATATTCCCGGGGGATTGGGACAATAAAACAGTCGAGATCGTAAGAAAAAGATTGACGGAGATAATTACTGACCTTCGGGGTGTTGAAAAAACAAGATGTTTCTACGGCGCTGGAAGATATACGATTTGAAGATGATGATGCAAGAAATTACGAAAGCTCCGATATTCCTAATTTCAAAATTTTATTCCGTTTTTTGAACGACTATATTTTTTTACAGAAGTAAATGCCAGGTAGATACACGGGATGATTAATAAAACATCGGCCAGATGAGCATAAAGTTCCGTCCTGGTAATTCTGCCTGCCGGAAACAATATTGCACCGGCAATTAATAAAACGCCTGTCCATATTTCAACTGTTTTTGATCTGATTAAATTGATACCGAGCAACACGATGCTCAAAGGAAACAAAGGGCCGGTAGCAAATAACAATAACTGCGATGTCACGGGATGATCTGCAAGTTTTTGCAGATATTCCTGGTGGGATATTTTGAAGATCGTAGTAAGATAACCGAGAAAAGCAAAACATATCCCGGAAACACAACCATAAACGGCGATCCATAGACCCCAGACAGCATAACGTGGCATTTTGTTTTGAAGGAGGCGAAATAAGAAGATGAAAGCTGGTATCCAAAAGAATGTTGATAAAACGATCAAAGTGCCAGCGATAACTCCATATTCACCGTTCTCCCAATAAAAGCTTGATAGAGCAAACAGGGATGGTGCAAGTACGAGAGAGATACGCTCAAAATTCTTTTCCGTTTTAAAGAATATTTCGTTTTGCATGGGATGTATTTTAGAGATGGCATTTTATAAGGAAGAACCTCATCCCGGGAACGGGACAAGGTTCTTGTTACTCCCAACTTCAACCAAGTTTATATTGAATATTTCTCAATGATCAGTGAAGAAATATTTAATGGTAATAACTGCTTTACTTCTTTAAATGAAGCTTGTTTTGTAACCGGTTTTTCAGCGGCAGGTTTAGCAGGTGCAGGCTTTGCCGGTTGTGGACTGTACTGATACCTTGTACTGTCTTTTTGAATAGTGCTATCCTGTGGCATAGACTGCTTCAATTCCTTCTCCTTGTTTTCCAATTCTTTTTTCTGTTGTTCAATTTCTTCGAGTTGCCTTCTTTTATCTTCTATTTCATCATCATTATTATCATTATATTTTTCAACACGGGTTGATTTAAGCCCACGCTCAGTCATCAAATACTCTACATCTGCATCCCAATGATAGCTATCATTCCAGTTATCATCCCAATCAGTATAAAAACGATTGTTTCCGCTCACATTCACATTAAACCAGTTGTAGTCGTATAAACTTCTGTCCAATTCGATTTTTTTATCAACCGGTACTTCTATGATTACCACCACCTGCTGGTTATGAAATTTATCATCCTTAGAAATAGTGAAACCTTTTGGAAGAATAACCATACTATCTGTTTGATCTACCTTAAACACGATGCTTTTTGCATATTGCTCTGCTGCGGCAGGATTATTACCGCGGCTGAATTTTACAGCCTGCATGTGATAATTGGAATCAGGACTTTTTACCACCCGTATCTGAACAGTACGCATTAATAAACTATCTTTAGAAATTCCGTAGAAAGGAGGATCATCATCCCAATTGATCCCAAACCAGTCACTGCCATAAAAATTAATACGGCCTTCACTCATTTTTACGTATAATTTATTTGCAGAGGGCTGACTGATGCTGATATTTTCTTCCACACCGCTTCTTGTTCTGTAATCACGTGCAACGGAAGCGATTAAAAAGATTACACAAAACCAGCCTAAAGTCCATAAGCCACCAAATATCCAACCGAGGTAAGGATTACCGGATTTTACACGGATGATCCTGCGGATAAGCCAGGTAACAAGTCCAATGATAGGTACGCCAAGGAATAAAATGATGGTTCCCCAGGCAAGAAAGTTTTGCCAAAACCCGTGAAGAAAAAAGTTTTTTAGCGGGAAGACACTTACGCCACCCACCAGCAAACCAAATAAAGCCATTAATAAAGCAAAAGCTATAATACCGGCTATGCATAGAAAGAAGGCTTTAAAAATCACCCCAATTGCATGGCCTAACCTGCTTCCACCTCTTTTAGCTGCAGAACCAAATTCACTGCTAAGCTGTTGGCCTTTTTCACCCATTGTTTCACCAAACTCTTTTCCCCATTTCTGCGCCTTGTCGCCAAACTCTTTCCCCCATTTTTCTGCTTTTGTTTTAAAGCTGCCAATGTCTTCCTGTATAGTGTTACGGATGGAATTTATATCCACTTTCTCCCCCCGCATTTCCAGTTTTTCAGAAGCAGAGTTTGCTTCCGGTATTACGATCCATAAAACCACATATACTATAAAAAAGGTGCCGCCGAAAGAGTTAAAGATGATGGAAGGTCCCGCATCAAAATGGCCAAATAATCCTCTGAAAATAGAGCTGATAATGGCAATCACGAGTGGAAAAGCAAAGATGAGTCTTGGTATCCAAACTGCTATATTAAAATAAGAAGCAATACCACTTGCCACACCAGCGATCACTTTATCATCCGGGTTACGGAATAATCTTTTACGGATGGCTACTTTGTCCAGTTTTCTTACAGGTAGGATAGCCCATAATAGAATATAAATAAGAAAACCGGTACCGAAACCGCCAAAAGTTATCACGGCAAAAAGAATACGTACAATAGCGGGGTCAATACGCAAATAATAAGCTAAACCGGCACATACACCACCTAAGATCTTATCATCTTCATCACGGTATAAACGCCTGGTGCGTGGCTCAGTGTATTGATAAGAGGATTCTTCCCGTTGAGTACTTTCTCCACCAAGCTGGCTTTTTACTTTGGCTTCTTCGCCATCAAAATCTTCCGGACGGCCAATGCTGTTAATAACGGATGTTACGTCTGCATCGGTAATACAGGTGCTGCCTTTTTTCAATTGCTCGCTGAACAATTCCGCAATACGTCCTTCTATATCATTAATAATTTCATCTCTTCCTTCCTCATCGGCAAAATAAACACGAAGACTTTCCACATACTGTTTAAGTATGTCGTAGGCGGTCTCTTCAATAGGTATTACCCTGCCCTGGAAGTTTATGTTAATTACCTTTTTCATGTTCAAATATTTATTTGGTTTGAGTTGGAGTTGTCTGTTTGTCCGTTGGTTGGTTGTGTTAAAGCATGAACGGCATCGGCCAATTCCTTCCAGGTGCGTTCGAGTTCGTCGTAAAATTCAAGACCTTTGTCTGTCATGCTGAAATATTTCCTGGGCGGTCCTGATACGCTTTCAACCCAACGGTAGGTTAATAGGCCGGCATTTTTCAGCCGGGTTAAAAGCGGGTAAAGGGTTCCTTCCAAAATATGCAGGTTAGCAGTCTTCATTCTTTCCACGATATCACTCGGGTAAACTTCTCCCTGCTTTATGATGGATAAAATACAAAACTCCAATACCCCTTTTCGCATCTGGCTTTGTGTGTTCTGAATGTCCATAACCGGAGTTTTTTAAAAGTCCCGCCCTTGAGCGGGACGAATTTTTTAAGATGTTTGTTTTTTGTTGGTCGGCTGTTATTCTTTGTGGCATCACCTGTTGTGTCACTCACTTCAGCTTTCAGTTCTTTATTGAACTTTTTTGCTTTTAGATAAACATCTTTCTTGGTTCTCTTACCTTTCTCATCTTTTGAATGTTCCAAAGATCAGCGGCACAAAAAAAATTACTACGTGGAGCTATCACACCGGTAGCAACTACTCTGTCTTTTACTTCTGTTGGTAACTGTTCCATTTCAGCTATATCTGAGCTCATGAACATGTTTCTTATTTGCGTTTTCATAACTAATATTTTTTAGATTTCTGTTTTTAATTTTTCTGTGTTCGATCACATTGACAACACAAAGATGTAACAAATTTTGGTACTATGCAACACATAGTACCAGTTTTTTTTAGGTAATTGGTTGTGGATAATATTATAAATAACTTAATTAATTGATAATCAAATAATTAAATAATAGTGTTTGAGTTTGGAGAATGACAAATGGCCATTAGGAGTGATGAATGGCGGCGATTAACAAAAAGGAAAAATTTGTTTTGAGCTTTGAAAGAAGGTAATTCAAAACGCGTCTGTTTGCGGATTGCGAGTTATTTAAAGAGACTTTAGAGCCTGTATAACTCTGCTTACAGGCAAACCCATTACATTGTAGAAATCACCTTTAATGGATTTTATTCCCACCACACCAATCCATTCCTGGATGGCATAAGCGCCGGCTTTATCATACGGTTTATAATGATCGACATAATATTCGATCTGCCCCTCAGTTAATGAATGAAATGTTACTTCCGTAATATCTGCAAAACTGATCTCATCATTTTCATTTTTAATAACAACACCGGTTATTACATGATGAACATTTCCTGATAATTGTTGCAGAATTTCAATCGCATTTTCTCTTCCTGCAGGTTTGCCGATTATCTTATGATTTAAAACAACAACTGTATCCGCAGCAAGTATTGTTGAAGTATTTGATTGTAATAATTCTTGTACCGCTTCTGCTTTTGCTCTGGCTATATGGACGGGTATATCTTCAATAGCAAGATGAGCAGGATAATTTTCATCTGTAGATTTCACAATAATTTCAAACGGAATTTCTGCCCATTCCAACAACTGTTTTCTTCTTGGTGACTGAGAAGCAAGTATGATCTTTTGCATTTACAATTTTAATGATCTATGAATAAATCTTTATAAAGATCATAGATAAGATTCCGGTAAACATGATGAATTTAATAAGCGAACTTATCTTGTGGAAATCAGCAGGTGAATGCGCATGGAAAAATTTTCGCAGCACATAAATCAGTGGCACTATTATCAGCAGCAAACAATAGATAGCACTCCACCACCAATGAAACTGCAACACATAAAACTGAACGATCACCAAAACAGCGATCAGCACAACAAGCCATACAGCAACAAATATTTTTGCTGCATTCATTCCCCAGGCAATAGGCATGGTTGTGCAACCATAACGCCGGTCGCCTTCAACATCCTCCATATCTTTCACTACTTCACGGATAAGCGAAATGATAAAAGCAAAACCGGAATATAAAAAAGTAAAACGCATTACTCTTGCTGTTGCAAATGAAGGAAGCGTTATCATTTGCCTGGTTTCACAAAAAGTTATAACCAGTATTACCCAGGCCGTCAATAGTGAAATAAGCACATTACCTGCAAGTAATTTTCTTTTAAGGGAGATGGAATAATAAAACAGCAATAAAACACAAACAAGGTTTGCAATACTTAAGAAGATGATCGGTGTGGAAAGATCAAGATAAACACCGATCAGAATACCTATAATGCTAAGTAAAAGATGAAGAATGATCGTCCATCTTCGCGGGATAATTTTATCAACGATCAGTTTATCCGGTTTGTTAATTTCATCAATATTCAAATCAAAATAATCATTAATGATATAACCTGCTGCAGCGATTAAAACAGATGAAAGGCATAACAAAACAAAAACCCATCCTCTTACTACCGGTAATATATTATACTGACCTAAAACAGGAAATAAGATGCAGTACACAAATAGTACCTGTGTGAGAGCAATAAAAACAAGGTTTGGCCACCTTACCAGTCTGAAAAATGCACTGAGCAACTTCAAAAAAGAATATTTTTAAGTGGTGAAATGAACAGGATTGCAAGTTATTTCCAAAGGGCATAAAAATCAAAAGCTATTTGCAATCGTGTAGTTTCATCGAAACCTTGATGAATGACAATAATTTTCAAAATGAAACTAGAATAACCTGCAGTAGTTATTGGGCTTTTATCGAAGTGTTTATTGTCCAATCGTTCCGTAGCATCAACGTTTATTCTATCACATCTCTTACACAGCCATCGCCACCTTTTTTATGCGATATATAATCACAAATGCTTTTTATTTCGGGCACTGCATCTTTCGGGCAACAACTTAGTCCTGCAGATTTCGTGACAGGATGATCAGGAATATCATCACCCATGTACAATATTTCTTCGCGGGACAAATTATGCTTTTGTACATATTCTTCCAGGCATTTGTTCTTATCTTCTACCTGCATAAAAACGTCGTATATCCCCAGCTTATTTAAACGATCTTTTACTTCTGCAGAAAAACTTCCCGTTATTATCATTACCCGGTAACCTTTTTTTATCGCAAGCTGCAAGGCAAATCCATCCTTGATATTCATACGCCTCACCCAAATATTACCGGGCATCAGCAATAAAGAGCCATCTGTTAAAACGCCATCTACATCAAAAACAAAAGTTGTTATTTTTTTAAAAAGCTCAAGAACATTCATCGGGCTGCATTTAGATGGAGCATTTATTTCTGATTATCTCTCCATTCATATACCCATGCACTTTGTATCATTTCCAGGTGGCCTTCATTGCTTTCTTCTTTTGTGCCTTTAAAATTGGGTATTTCCAAAACCCATTTGAGCAGATCGGTAAACCTAATGCGGTAGATCTTCCCTTCGTTAAATTCATCTCCAAAACGTTCGTATAACTTCATGGCAATATCTTCATGATCTTTCCACGTAATAGGCGGTTCAAAATGACTCATATTTAATTTGAAATGTTGAGAAAATTATAAAGTAAAAAAATTATTCGCCCAAAAACTGGGTTTGATCAGGCAAAGTTATCTCTACTTCGCCGTCGCCATTTAATAAAACACTTTGGCAGCCTAATCTTGAATTAATACGCGGATTAACAGCCCTGTCAATAAAATCTTCTTCTTTATCGCTTAGTTCTTCGAGATAATCCATGCCTTTATTAACATAGATATGACAAGTGCTGCAGGCACAAACAGCACCGCAGTTATGATGCAATTCGATTCCGTTATCCAAGCATAATTCCAGCATTGACTGGTCGGGTTCAACATTTGTAAGTGTTACCGGCTCTAATCCTTTCTGTTCAAAATTTATTTTAACTGTGTACATATCACTTTCCTCTTTGGGCTGCAAAAGTATTTAAAATGAAACTTATACTCTTACTACTTCAGTAATGATTGCAGTTTTCGAAAACTATTTTAAAATAATTGTTAAGAAAGAGTTGGTTTATTTGTATAAACTGATTATTTTTAACAAGTTGAAAGTTCAAATACCCCAATAATCTCGTATGTACCCTTACTACTTTGATTTGATCTAATTTTCTTTTTCATAGTTTTTTTGTTGTATGATCGGTTGCTTGCTCATAATTTCCCCGCCCGGTTTAGTTCCGGCGGGGTTTTTTGTTTGAGGATTATTTGTCAACAAATCATTGCCCTTCAAAACAAAGGTCTTTGTGCACTTCGTCATTTATTGACTTAATAACAACTGATAATGCTGATGCCAATATTACTCCTTTGCATCAAGCAACTTATATACTTTTCCGTCGGCTTTAGTCAAAATATATAATTCACCGTCGGCATCACGACCAAAGTGAAGATCAACACGATCACTGCCACAGAGATCGCGTAAACTTTTTTCTTTACCATCAACTGCAATTCTCCATTCTTTTATAGTAGCAGAACTTCCTGGTTTTATATCATTCATATTTACATAAAACAATCTGCCGGTAGGAATATCACCAAATAAAAATTTTTCTTTTAATACAGGAATTGCCGAGCCTGTATATTCAAATCCACCGCAGATCGCTTTACCTTCATCATGATCATATTCAGCAACCGGATAAGTGATATGATAACTGCTATCGTTTGCAGGAAGTGCATACACTTTATTTATATCATCTTGTGCATTCAAAACAAAACTTCCTTCGCGGACGGGCCAGCCATAATCATGACTTGGAAGAACAAGATCAAGCGATTCTATATTTCCATGACCAACATTTGAAACAAGCATTTTACCTGTTTTGCTCCAGCTAATGCGATGCGGATTCCTGAAACCATACGCATAAATCTCTTTCAGTTCATTGTTATTACCATCCTTTGTAAACGGATTTGTTGCGGTAATTCCATACTGTTTGTTAGCGCTATTATTTCCTTTTGGATCAATCCGAAGCACCGTGCCCCAAACTTTATTTCTGCTGTGGGCTAAAAAAGGATAACCATTTTCAACAGCACCACCATCGCCAATTCCGATGTATAACAAACCGTAATCTTTATCACCTTGTTTAACAGAAGGATCAAATGCGATTTCCTGCATGCCATGAATACCGCTAACCATATTCACCCTTAACAATTCCCTTCCTTTTCCCTTGAATGTTTCAGCTTTAGGATCATCTGCTTTCCACTCCGTTAAAACCCATTGCAGCGTGACTTTTATAGAATCGTTATAGGCAAAATCTGCTTTTGCTGAATTGGGTGGTTCTGTATGTGTAGTATAAAAAAAACCGTTTTTTTCGAAATCAGGATGAAAAGCAAAACTGCCGAAACCCGTTGCCAGTCCGGGTTCATTAATAAACTTCGGCTTTAAACTTTTAATATCCATGAACACATTCAGTTTGCCATTATGCAAACGGTAAAGTTTTCCCCGTAAATCAACAATAAATAAATCCTTTGAGCCCGGTTGATAATCCAGCTTAGTAATTCTTGCCAAAGGTTTTTTACCGTTATCGCTTGAAGCAGGAGCTTGTACAATTTGTTTAAGCTCAACCACGAGGTTTGAAAGTGCGATTGTATCAGGAATTGGATTGGATAAAAACTTTCTTTTTGAACCTGGTTTTTCAGAAACGCTTTTATGCACATTTAAAAAAGCGATGACTGACTTTAATTCATCATTACTTAAATTCTCAAATGAAGGCATGGCTACCTTGTATTTTTTATACAAATCGGTAGCTCTTTTATCACCCGCATTTATCATTTGCTGTGGGTTTTTTATAAAATGTTCTATCCATTCTATATTTACTTCCGCTGTTATGCCGCTTAGTTGAGGGCCAATTGCATCCTGCTTGAAATTATGACAGCCACTGCAATTTTTATCAAATGAAACTTCACCTGCTGCAATCATTGCAGGATTAGAAGAAATATGGTCGTTATTTGTATTGCAGGAAATAAAAAGCAATATTCCGGCAAGCACTGAAATACATGAAAACCCCTCCCCTAAAGGGGAACTTTTATACCTCTTGTTTTTTTTTGATTCCATAACTTTTCTCAACCTTTTACTATATCACGCTGCTAACAAGTCCCTTAGGGATTTAGGGCGTAAGTTTGTAAATCACACCTTTCAAACCTGCTTTTTCATTCAAAGCACCCATTACATACAACTCATTTTTATCATCCATGCCACAACTGAAAATCAGGAATGTATCTGCCGGTTTATTCTTTATTTGCAGCGGTTTGCGCAGCCATTCTTTTGTATTTTTCTCCAGTGAAAATAAATTGCCATTATAGTCTGCAAACACATATTTGTTATCTAAGAAAGGGAGTGAATCGCCATGATAAACATAACCGCCAATCACACAAATGCCATCCTTATGAGAATAAGTATTTATTGGTTTTACAAAATTTGAGGTGTCTGTTATACTGTTTTTTAAGTACATGCTGTCACCTTCTTTTACAGGCCATCCATAATTACCACCTTTCGTGATAATATCCACCTCTTCCTGCATTTTATCACCAACATCGCCGCCAATCATTTGACCGGTAACAGGATCAAAAGAAAATCGCCACAACCTTCTGAAGCCGGAAGCCCATATTTCGGGCCGACATTTTTTATCGTTAAGGAAAGGATTATCAGCAGGAATTGCGTAAGGTGTTTTATCAACATCAATGCGAAGTATTTTTCCTAATAAAGAATTAGGTTTTTGCGCATATTCCTTCTCATAGTCTTTCTGTTCTAATTCGCCATGATCGCCTATAGCAATATAGAGATAACCATCCGGACCAAATTCTATTTCACTGTTATTTACGCCAACATTATTTTCCTCCAAAGCAAATACGCGTTTTTCAGTTAAGAGTGAAGTGCTGTCTGGATTTGTAGTGCTTACATGAAATTCAGAAACTACGATCTGGCATTTATTTTTTTCATCTTTTGAAGGTGCATTGTAAC
>JAEZRL010000269.1 GCA_023440945.1 Bacteroidota bacterium | reverse complement strand
TTGATTATAAAGCAACTAAAAACCTTACTGTTAGTCTGTTTGAATCTGTTATCTGGCCTGATGAAGATTCGTTACGCAATAAAGATATCAGTCCTTCATTGTTAAGTCCTGTTATGTTTTTACATGGAAATAAAACGCCTTCCGGTGCCAGTAACAATGAGATAGTCGGATTGAATTTAAAATATAAGATATTACCTCGAACATATATTTACTCCCAATATGTTGTTGATCAGTTCGCAAAAGGCGGAAGCTGGAAAAATAAATATGGTTTCCAGGCGGGAATAAGATCTTCAGATGTTTTGAATGTATCAAAACTAAACGGCTTGATTGAATTCAATACTGTACGGCCTTATATGTATGCGGCAGACGAACGGGCTGCGGTTTACGGCAACGACCGTGCTCCGCTTGCTCATCCTTTAGGCGCAAATTTTAAAGAAGTAATTTTTGTAACGGATTATTCTTATAAAAAACTGTGGTTCAGATTGGAAGCATTTGCAGCAAAATATGGTATTGATTCATCAGCTTCTGCTAATTATGGTCATGATATTCTTAAGCCACTTTCAACACATTCTGTTGAAGACAATGTAAAAACCGGGCAGGGTTTATCAACTAAACTTTATTATGTTGATCTGCGTGCAGCTTACATTATTAATCCCTTAAGTAATTTACGCATTGAAGCAGGTGTGGTTGCAAGAGAGGAGAAAAACAAAGTAAAAGATTTTAAGGACCTGTATATGTACATCGGTGTGCGGATGTCTTTCAGAAGTTTGTATTACGATTTCTAATAAAGTTCTTCAAAAAATTATTGCATGCGTATATTTTTCCTGATAGTTATTTTATCATTTGGTCTGTCTCTTCAGGCACAGCAAGTTCCATTGAATGAGGGTGTGCAAAACCGTTTGAATGAATTATTGATGGAGAGTGATTCTTCCATCTTTTCCGGTTTTCGTTCCATGAACTGGTTAGAGCTTTCTCAATTGAATATTCTTACTAAAACTTCACTTGCCGACAGTGTTTTTGGAATAAATGCTTCTCAACAACCTGGTTATTTTCTTCGCAACATTTCTACAAGTAACTGGATAAAAGCCACTGGAAAAAATTCAGTTTTCACCGTAGATCCTTATCTCGATGCGACTTTAGGAAAATCTAATCGTAAAGATGGTTTACTTAAAGGTCTTTCAGCCGGAATAAGAACGCAAGCCGTTTTCAACAACAAATTTTCTTTCAATCTTGATATCATCACCAATGCTAATCAATTTCCTTTATACGTTGATAGCCAGATAACATTGAGAAATGATATTGTTCCCGGAGCTAATAAAGCATCGCATAAAAATGATCGTTTTCTTTATTCTTATTTAAATTTCAATGCCACTTTCACTCCGGGCAAATATTTTCTTATTTCGGCGGGTTATGGAAAACAGTTTATTGGCGATGGTTATCGTAGTTTGTTGTTATCGGATAATGCTTTTAATTATCCGTATGTAAGATTGCAGGCAAGGCTTTGGAAGTTTACTTATAATGTGCTTTACAACCGGTATATCAATAAAGACTGGTACATGGTTGATGGCGAATCGCAGCCAAAATATAGCACGATTCATTATCTCGGAATTAATTTTTCAAAACGGTTTCAGCTTGGTTTGTTTGATAACGTAACCTGGCTTGCAAAAGATACGAACTTCAATCGTGGCTTTGATGTTGAATATCTTAACCCGCTTATTTTTATGCGGCCTTTGGAGTTTTCAATTGGTTCGCCTGATAATGCAATGGTTGGTTTGAATTTTAAATACCAGCTTTATAAAAATGGTTATTTGTATGGGCAGATAGCTTTGGATGATATCAATCTAAAAAGATCTTTGGATAATCATGCACAGCATTATGGCAATAAATATGCATTACAGGCAGGAATATGGAATAAGGATATTTTTGGCGTACCAGGTTTGAGTTATCGTTTTGAATGGAATGGTGTACGACCATATGAATATGGACATGGTGTAGGTGATAATATCAGCCTTAATTACACACATTACTACCAGCCTTTGGCAGATCCTTTCGGCGCTAATTTTCATGAGTTTATTTCTTATTTCAATTACACCAACAAAAGATGGTATGGCAGTTTAGAAAATATTTATACGATACGCGGTGAAAACCCGGGCTTGCCTTATAATAACGGTGAAGATTTGTGGGGAGGGGAAGAAGGTGTTCCACAATTTGGTAGCAAAACATTACAGGGTATTCGTCATAAATATTCTTACAATCGTTTAAGCGCAGGTTATCTTATCAATCCCGCTAATCGTTTAAGCTTACAGGCTGATGTTGTTTACAGAAGTAATAAAGCTGTAAGAACAAATCAATCAGAATTCTATTTCTCCTTCGGTATCAGAACAAATATCTTCAATTTCTATCATGATTTTTAGGAAGGATAATAATAATGTCTTGATTTAATCAATTCCTCTCACTTCTTTTTTTGCCTTAGTTTTGCTGCCTTTAAAATCATTGGCATTATGAAGGCTATTCAAATGGTGGATCTGAAAACGCAGTATCGCAAAATAAAAGCGGAAGTGGACAAAGCGGTGATTGATGTATTGGAAAGTTCTGCATTTATTAATGGTAAACCGGTTCATGAATTTGCGCAGGGTCTTGCAAGTTATTTAGGTGTGAAGCATGTAATCCCATGTGCCAATGGAACGGATGCGTTGCAAATCGCCATGATGGCTTTGAACTTACAGCCCGGCGATGAGGTGATAACGCCTTCTTTCACTTATATCGCAACAACAGAAGTAGTGGCACTGTTAAAACTAAAACCTGTTTTTGTTGATGTGGATGCAAGAACCTTTTGCATGGATCCGGAAGCGTTACGGAAAGCTATTACTCCAAAAACAAAGGCAATTGTGCCGGTTCATTTGTATGGGCAAGCAGCAAACATGGAAGCGATCATGGAAATTGCGAACGAACATAATTTATTTGTGATCGAAGACAATGCGCAGGCAATAGGTTGCGATTATTTTTATAAAGACGGTGCATCAAAAAAAACAGGAACAATTGGAACGATTGGTGCAACTTCTTTTTTTCCGTCAAAAAACCTGGGTTGTTATGGTGATGGTGGCGCCATGTTTACAAATGATGATGCACTCGCACTTAAATTGACAATGATTGCTAATCATGGTCAAAGCAAAAGATATTATCACGATATGGTTGGCTGTAATTCACGTTTGGATACTATTCAGGCTGCGGTGCTGAATATCAAATTAAAAGAACTGGATAATTATATTGCTGCAAGAAGAAAAGCGGCTGACTATTATGACAATGCTTTCGCAAACAATTCTAAAATAACAGTTCCTTTCCGCGCTGATTATTCTAATCATGTTTTTCATCAATATACTTTAGTGCTTGATGGTGTTGACAGAGACGGGTTGAATCAACATCTTGCTTCAAAAAATATTCCTTCAATGATTTATTATCCTGTTCCTGGTCATCGTCAAAAAATGTTTGCTTCTTTTGGCACTGATTCACATGATCTGCCTGTTACCGATTGGCTAACAGAAGGTGTTATTTCATTGCCTATTCATACAGAATTGGATGAAGAACAACTGCAATACATTACTTCTTCTGTTCTTGAATTTATAAATGCTGAATAACAATGAAGAAACCTTTGATTGCTGTTTCGGGTAGGAATGGGCAATTGGGTAGCGAGTTGAATGATCTTGCTGCTTCCTTTAACTCATTTGATTTTGTTTTTGCAGGAAGAGATGAATTGGATCTTTCTGATCTCTCTTCAATCGAATCCTTCTTCAAGAAATATCAACCTGATTATTTTATCAATTGTGCTGCTTATACGGCAGTTGATAAAGCAGAACAAGACCAGGAAAACGCTTATAGAATAAATGCTGAAGCAGTTGGTAAAATTGCACATTTATGCCGGCAGAACCATGCAGTTCTTATTCATATTTCAACTGATTATGTTTTCAACGGAAACAACGATCATCCCTATCAACCAGAGGATGAAACAGAGCCTGTTAATTATTACGGCTATACAAAATGGTTAGGCGAAAGGTTAGCGCTTGAAAACTGTGATAATACTATTATTATTCGCACTTCATGGGTTTATAGCAGTTATGGAAACAATTTTGTGAAGACGATGTTGCGGTTGATGAAAGACAGAACAGATCTGAATGTTGTTAGCGATCAGCTTGGTTCACCAACGTATGCAAAAGATCTTGCAGAAGCTATTTTACAGATCATTCTGCAAATTCATCAAACCGATAAAATCGAAAGTGGCATTTATCATTTCAGTAACGAAGGAATTATTTCGTGGTATGAGTTTGCAAC
>JAEZRL010000306.1 GCA_023440945.1 Bacteroidota bacterium | reverse complement strand
AATTGTTTTTTTATACAGGTGATTTCATCCCCGTCGCAATAATAATAAGATGCTACATCAAATAACTTATCATTGTTTTTTTTATCCGGATAATCATATTTGATAAGCGAGGCAGGGCTACCGACAGAATCAATTATCATCACCGCACATTTATCAAAACCACTTGTAGGATAACAACTGTATAAATGCGATAAATGATGCGATATTTCTATAATGCGTGTTTTATCCGTTAACGGAAATTCTTTTCTTAACTCCTCATGATACTCTTCTTTTTTTGAACGTTCATCATCCGCACTCCAGCATTCTATAATAAGATCATAAGGTCTTTCCATAAACGGCATATAATCTTTATATTTTTTCATGTCACCTAATCGTCCCCAATGATGCTTTCGCTTAGTGATGCGTTCTTTGTGAATTGACATAATATGTTTTCCACCTTCAA
This sequence comes from Bacteroidota bacterium, assembly GCA_023440945.1. Classification (GTDB taxonomy): domain Bacteria; phylum Bacteroidota; class Bacteroidia; order Chitinophagales; family Chitinophagaceae; genus JAEZRL01. Next base: position 3,423 of record JAEZRL010000306.1, on the reverse strand, counting down.
AAACTGATATAGAGCCGTCCTGTGTGCGGTTAATTCCTAAAATGTTAGGTGCGTTCATAAATGCAAGGCAATTGTATTAGCAAGATTGGTTAACGGTTTAATTCATATCAAATCGCATACCTAACCAGCAATTATTGAAGAGATATAATTATGTCACCAACGGTGGTACAAGTGGCATCGCCTGTTGTGTCACTCACTTCCGGGTTCAGAAGTTATATCATCAATAATTTCAACGAGAACAAAATGTTATATTGCTATTTAATAAAACTAACTATGTCCTGCAAAATCACTACCCTTTTATTAACGCTGGTTATAAATACTTCTGTCGTAAATGCACAGCTTCCAAATATTTTCGACACAACTATTTTGAAGCCACGTTATCGTGTTATCATTGACAATGATTTTGGTGGCGACCCGGATGGTTTATTTCAGCTAACACATATGCTGCTTTCACCCTCTGTTGAAGTACGAGCTATAATAGGTTCACATCTTTCGAGTAAGGATGGTTTTGATCCTTCAGCTTCACAGGCAGACAATGCAGCCAAAGAAGCAACACAACTTTTGAAAGTAATGAAACTTGAAGGCGGAGTTCCGATAATAGCAGGCTCTAATGCTGGAATGATAAATGATAGCACACCTGTTAAAAGTGAAGCCGTAAAATTTATCATTGAAGAAGCTTTGCGAACTGATACTGATCTGCCATTGTTTATTGTTTGTGGTGCTGGTCTTACAGAAATTGCAAGTGCTGTTTTAACGCAACCTTTAATAGAAAAAAAGATAACACTTGTATGGATAGGCGGCCCTGAATATGTTGATCTTGCATATCCTCCTCCAGGTTATTCTTCACCCGAATATAATCTTAACATAGATATACATGCAGCAAGAGTGATTTTCAACAAATCCGATATTAACTTTTGGCAGGTTCCAAGAAACGCATACAGGCAGTGCATTGCTTCCTATGCACAGTTATTAACGAATGTGAAAACAAAAGGTGAGACAGGAAAATATCTTGTTTCAAAATTAGAAAAAGTGACTACCATGTTACACCATTATCACCTGAATATTGGTGAAACATATATTCTTGGTGATAGCCCGCTGGTCTTGCTTACTGCTTTACAATCTACTTTTGAAGCCGATCCTTCTTCAAGCAAATATGTTATAAAACAAGCTCCTTTTATTAATGAAAACGGAGATTACAAGTTTAACACAACCGGAAGAAATATACGTGTGTATAATGAACTTGACACGCATTTAATGTTTGATGACTTTTTTGCTAAACTGGCATTATTTAATAAATAATCTCTGAAGACTATAACACTCTCGTGACAATACTTGTTTATTTCATCAAAGCCTTTCCTTCTATTTCTCGTTTTCTTTTGCTGAAACGATACAGGTAGGGCGCTTTGTGTGCTCCGCCTGTCATTTTCTTTGCCACCATTTCCAATATTCCCGCATTCAGCATTTTTCGTTGAAAGCTTGTTCGTAAAAGTTTTTGATCTAAAACAGTTTCATATAAACTTTGCAGTTCATTCATAGTGAAAGTTTCAGGCATTAGGTTGAAACCTATCAGTTTTTTATCAAGGTTTTCGCGAAGAGTATTAAGCGCTCTCTTTACTATCAGATCATGATCCATCATCAGTTTTGGTTTCGCTGACAGATCATACCAGGCACAACCATCACTTAAAATATCGGGAATAGGAATAGCCTTTTTATAATCTATCAATGCATAATAACTTACTGAAACAAAACGCTGCAGCAACCAATGATCCTTACTAACTTCAAGTCCGTTTCCTTTCATTATTCTTTTCATCGGCCTATTATCAAAACGGATAAGATCGCCAAAGGTGTAAAATTGTTCGAGGTAAATATTTCTCAATCCTGTTCGTTCCCTTAATACTCTTTTTGCGGCATCATTCAAATTTTCATCTTTTCTTATAAATCCACCCGGCAAAGCAAACACACCGGTTTTTTTATATTGTAATACAAGCAGCTTCAGCTTATTTTCATGAAATCCAAAAATAACCATGTCTATTGCAAGTCCCGGCATGAAGGTGTTTTCAAAATCAAAATCTGTTTCTTTTACTGCTTTTGCTCTGCTCATGAAACAATATTATTAAATAAAAAGAAATTAAAATTTGGCGAATTTAAGACAACGTTATAAATTGTCTCACCAATGAGACAATAATACGTTAAACGATCAACTTCTCATCATGAAAAAAATTTTAATGTTCTCTGTGTTTACCTTATCAGCCTTAGCTTGCGCTTTTGCACAAACAAATAAACAGATAAAAACAGCCAACGGAATAGTTGAAGGAACGGTTGAAAAATCAGGTATTATATCCTTTAAAGGAATTCCTTATGCTGCGCCTCCTGTAGGTGATCTGAGATGGAAAGAACCACAGCCTGCAAAGAATTGGGACGGTGTTTTGAAGGCAACCAAATTTGGCAACAATCCGATGCAAACGAATGTTTTTGGCGACATGCAATTTCGTTCAAGCGGAATGAGCGAAGATTGCTTGTATTTGAATGTGTGGGCTCCTGCAAAAAAATCGGAAAAGCTTTTGCCGGTGCTTGTTTATTTCTACGGCGGCGGCTTTGTTGCAGGTGATGGTTCAGAAGCAAGATACGATGGTGAAAGCATGGCAACGAAAGGAATTGTTGCGCTAACAGTAAATTATCGTTTAGGCATATTTGGTTTTTTTGCACATCCTGAATTAACAGCAGAATCTGTTCATCATTCTTCAAGTAATTATGGTGTGGAAGATCAGGCGGCAGCACTAAAGTGGGTGAAAGAAAACATTGCTGCATTTGGCGGCGATCCAAATAAAATAACCATTGCCGGTGAGTCTGCCGGTTCCATCTCTGTAAGTGCACAAATGGCTTCACCTTTGTCAAGAGATATTATTGCAGGAGCAATTGGTGAAAGTGGGTCCCTTTTAGGAGCGTTGCCTGCAATACCTCTTGATAAAGCAGAAGAAACAGGAGTTGAATTTGCAAAGTCAGTGGGTGCAAATTCATTGGCTGATCTAAGAGCTTTGAGTGCAGATTCTTTACTAAATGCCGCCGCAAGATTTAATCCTTTTCGTTTTTCTATGACCGTTGATGGTTACTTCTTCCCCAAAAGCCCCGAAGCCATTTTTGAAGCAGGTGAACAATCGCAGGTGCCTTTGCTAGCAGGATGGAATTCTGAAGAAGGAAATTACAGAATGATATTAGGTAATGAAGCGCCCACAGTAGAAAACTATACTAAAGCAGTACAAAAATTATATGGTGATAATGCAGATGAAATATTGAAAGTATACCATCCTTCCAATGATGCGGATGTACAAAAAGTGGCAACTGATCTGGCAAGTGACAGGTTCATCGCTTTTAGCACATGGAAATGGATAGACCTGCAGGCAAAAACAGGCGGTAGTCCTGTAT
>JAEZRL010000299.1 GCA_023440945.1 Bacteroidota bacterium | reverse complement strand
GTACAAGTGAGTGACACAACAGGCGATGCCATACAAAACCTTAGCTTGTTCACTTAAAAAATAAACCATTCGACAGCACCAAAATCCGTTCTCATTTTTTCAATAACATTTTACTGTAATTTTCGGGGCTTAAAAACAAGTGCATGTTTGATTCTTTGTTCAGAAGAAAAACGATTGAAAGAATTGTTGCAGAAAGAGAAACAGTGTTAGAAAATAAAGATACTCATCAGTTGAAAAAAGTATTAGGTGTTCGCGACCTTACTTTCATGGGGATTGCGGCAGTTGTGGGCGCCGGTATTTTTTCAACAATAGGAACAGCGGCATATAATGGCGGCCCGGGCATAGTTTTTCTTTTTATTATAACTGCAGTTACCTGTGGTTTTAGTGCACTGTGTTATGCAGAATTTGCAAGTCGTGTTCCAATTGCAGGCAGCGCTTATACTTATGCGTATGTAAGTTTTGGGGAAATTATTGCGTGGATAATTGGCTGGGCTTTAATACTTGAATATGCCATTGGAAACATTGTTGTGGCTATAAGCTGGAGCGGTTATTTTAATAATTTGTTACTCGCTTTTGGCATTCATCTGCCAGATTGGTTATTGATCGATCCTTTCACTGCAACAAATAATTATAAAGAAGCTTCAGAAGCGTTGGCTTCAGGTGCGCCATTAACAGATGCAATGCAATCTTCACTTAACTTCTGGAACAATGCACCCGTGATTGGCGGCAAACACATCTTTATAAATCTTCCCGCATTTGTTATTGTTGTATTGATAACAATTCTTGCTTATATAGGTATAAAAGAGAGTAAGAAAACAACCAACTTCATGGTGGTATTTAAAATACTTGTTATCATTTTTGTGATTGTTCTTGGTTTCTTTTATGTTGATACAAACAACTGGAAACCTTTTATGCCAAATGGTTTTGGCGGGGTGCTTGCCGGTGTATCTGCGGTTTTCTATGCCTACATTGGTTTCGATGCGATATCTACAACCGCTGAAGAATGTAAAAACCCTCAAAAAGATTTGCCAAAAGGCATGATCTATTCTTTACTTATCTGTACTGTTTTATACATTCTTATCGCTTTAGTGTTAACAGGAATGGTGCATTATTCTGAACTGAAGGTAAACGATCCGCTTGCTTATGTTTTTGCAAAACTTAACATGCAAAAGATTGGTTATTTAATTTCTGTTAGTGCAGTTATTGCTACAACAAGCGTTATGCTTGTATTCCAGTTAGGCCAGCCAAGAATATGGATGAGCATGAGTCGTGATGGATTGTTGCCAAAACAATTTTCAAAAGTTCATCCAAAATTTCATACGCCTTCTTTTGCAACGATTGTTACTGGTTGTTTGGTAGCTATTCCTTCTTTATTTATTCCCAGCGGAATTGTAACAGACCTTACAAGTATCGGAACTTTGTTTGCTTTTGTATTGGTTTGTGCAGGTGTGCTTATGCTGCCTAAAATAATGGGAAAGCCGGGGCGTTTTAAACTTCCTTATATCAATGGAAGATTTCTTATTCCCATTTTATTTATTGTGTTTGTGATTGTTTTCAAAGAGCGATTAGTAGATGCAGTTAAGAATCTTTCCGGCGAAAGTTACCAGGAAGTATTGTTTCTTGTTTTCATTATAATTGCAGGAATAACTTCCGTTTATAGTTTTTTGCGTTCGCTTTCATTTATTCCTGTTATTGGTGCTTTGTGTTGTTTGTATTTGATGATTGAAATTCCAGCCATAAGTTGGTTATGGTTCTTTATTTGGATGGCAATCGGTTTAACGATTTACTTTTTATATGGAAGAAAAAACAGCAGGCTTTTAAAGTAAGATTGTTAAAATCATTATTTCCATTTAAAAGTATTGATCAAATGCTTCATGTCTTCCACCAAAAAAGTATTCACGGGTCTTAAAGAATCTTCATTTGGCGTTGCATCAAAATACAAAGCCCCGCGAAGAAAATTTTTAGTGGAATCGGTGAGAAAAAACTGGTTAGCTGTTGCAACATCACCCTCTACTTTAAAAAACATTCCATGAATATTATTAGGTGTAACGATGAGGGAATCGTCAATGCCCGATGCTTTCATGCTGTGTTTATTCGTCAAGTTGAAAGCATCATCAATCAACCTTTGCAATTTGTATTTACTAACATCTTTATAACTAACATAAATTCTTGCGTTGAATTGAGGAAAGTTTATGTTTATCCACCACGGGTTTTCAGGTGCATCACCAAAAAAACTGCTGTCTCGTATAATATTTGCATAAACAGGATATTCAAAAGTATAAGGATAGCCGGGCTGATCGAAAGAAGTATATTTTTTTTCAGGAAGATCTATTTTAAAATATCCTTCAGGTTTGGGAACATACGTGCTGTTACAGGAAACAGATAAAGCTGAAACAAGAATTATAAATGCAATAAATATTGGAAAAGTTACAAGCCTTGCAAAAAATTTCTTCATCTATCAAAAATAGTTTTACTCTGTTAGCTGCGGTTTGATAGTAACCTTAATTTTTTGCAAACGATTTTTCAACCTCTCTAAGATGGTAAATTCGAAATCGCCACACGGAATAACTTCATTAACCTGTGGAATTTCTCCTGCAATTTCTAACACAAGTCCTGCAAGGGAATCACTTTCACCTTTTACAGCGTTAAAAGTATCAAGAGGTAATTCCATCACCTTGCAAACATCATTTATCATCATCTTTCCTTCAAACACAAAGTTGTTATCGTCAAGTTTTTTATATGGCAAGGCGTCATCATCAAACTCATCGTGTATATCGCCAATAATTTCTTCTAAAATATCTTCAAGTGTAACAATACCGCTGGTTCCGCCAAACTCATCCACTACTATTGCAAAGTGAATATGTTTTGCCTGGAACTCCTGTAACAAATCTTCAATCAATTTTTGTTCGTGAACAAAATAAGGCGGTCTTATCAAAGTATGCCAGTCAAAATCTGCAGGTTCATCAATGTAGGCCAATAGATCTTTTGTATGCACCAGCCCAACCATTGTATCAAGATCTTCTTTATAAACAGGCACCCGGCTGTAATGCAGTTCTTCAATTCTTTTTATCAATGTATTAAAAGAAACATTGTATTCTACTCCGCTAACATCAAGCCTTGTTTTCATTATCTGCTTTACCGTGATGTTGCTGAATTTTACAATGCCTTTAAGAATATTTTTTTCTTCATCCGATGCAGTACTGTTGGTTGTAATATCTATCGCATGATCCAATTCTTCTAAACTGTATGATCTGTCTTTTTTACTTGCAAAGAGTTTTTCAACAACATTTGATGATGCAACCAGGCCTTTACCCATTCTTCCGAATATATAAAAAACGGCTTCTACAACAGCACCAAAATCTCTTGCAAAACGAATATT
>JAEZRL010000209.1 GCA_023440945.1 Bacteroidota bacterium | reverse complement strand
TATTCACCTTGAGCTATATGGCTAAACTTAAATGGTTGCTCTTTTATATTCTCCGGCTTCCATAAATGCAGTATTATTCAAATGTCTTTCCAGGTCTGCATTTTTCTTTTCCAGCGCTAAAATTCTCGCATGATTGCCGAGCATTTCATTTTCTAACTGAAGTACTCTTTTCTTATACTTCTTTAAAAGGGCTGCTTTGAAGATGAAACCAACAAAAGCACCAGCCACCATTGCTACCAGGATATTAATTATCATGTCCAAAAAATTAGTAGAGGGTAATGAATTAATTTAGATTATGGTTATAATTTTAATAAGATCAGGTTATTGTTTTATGAAAGGTACGTTCGAAAGGTTACAAACTTAAAAAGAATTTAACAATTGCAAAATTTTTTCTTTAACCTGTTTCATAGGGATTCTTTCCTGTAGCATAGTGTCTCTGTGCCTGATGGTAACAGTTTGATCTTCTTTTGTTTGATGATCGATGGTAACACAAAAAGGTGTGCCAATAGCATCTTGCCTTCTGTATCTTTTGCCTATCGCATCTTTTTCTTCATAAAAGCAGCGGAAATAAGGTTTGCATTCATTCATTAATTCTCTTGCTATTTCAGGTAAGCCATCTTTTTTCAATAAAGGAAGAACAGCAAGTTTGATGGGGGCAATAACCGGTGGTATATGCATTACTGCACGGGTATCTGTTGTGCCATCATCTTTTTTAATAACTTCTTCCTCATAACTATTGGAAAGTATCAACAAGAACATTCTGTCTAAACCAATGGAGGTTTCTATCACATAAGGAACATAATGCTTGTTGATCTCCGGATCAAAATAAGTCATTTTCTTTCCGCTGAATTCCTGGTGACGGCCAAGATCGTAATCAGTTCTGGAGTGAATACCTTCCACTTCTTTAAAACCAATTGGAAATTCATATTCAATATCCAAAGCAGCATCTGCATAATGCGCCAGCTTGCTGTGATCGTGAAAACGGTATTTTTCTGCCGAAATGCCCAAACTCAAATGCCATTGTAATCTTGCCTGTTTCCAGTATTCATACCATTCTTTTTGGGAACCGGGACGAATAAAAAACTGCATTTCCATCTGTTCAAACTCCCGCATCCGAAAAATAAATTGCCTTGCCACAATTTCATTTCGGAAAGCTTTACCGATCTGCGCAATACCAAAAGGTATTTTCATCCTCGCTGTTTTCTGCACATTCAGGAAATTCACAAAAATTCCCTGCGCTGTTTCAGGCCTTAGATAAATGGTATCTGCTTCTTCCGTAACAGAACCAAGTTGTGTTGAAAACATCAGGTTAAATTGGCGTATATCCGTCCAGTTGCTTGTACCGCTTACAGGGTCAGCAATATTATTATCTTCTATCAGTTCTTTCAAGCCGGCATAATCATCTTTTGCAAGCAGTTCATCCATCTTTTTTAGTAAAGCGTACTCTTCTTCTTTTTTTCCTTCCAATGCCAGTTTCTCTGCATGGCCTTCAATTAAATGATCAACACGATAGCGTTTTTTACTGTCCTTGTTATCAATCATCGGATCGCTGAAATTATCCACATGGCCGCTTGCTTTCCAGGTAGTAGGGTGCATAAAAATAGCCGCATCAATGCCAACAATATTCTCATGCATCTGCGTCATGCTTTTCCACCAGTAATCACGGATGTTCTTTTTCAGTTCGCTGCCGTAAGGACCATAATCGTACACAGCACTTAAACCGTCATAAATTTCACTGCTGGGAAATACAAATCCATATTCTTTGGCATGCGAAATGATCGCCTGGAACCGGTTATCTTGTTGTACGCTCATAACCCGCAAAGATAACAGTTGAGCTATTATCAATTACCTAAAAAGAAATTTCTGTAAGGATTTATTATGTTACCTGCTGTACTTCATTTGAATTTCTGTTACGTCAGCATTACAGTCGGCTTTTTGTTTGTAGCATTTAAAATAATAGAGAGAGGACAGGTAGTCAAATAGTGGCTACCTTTTTGATTTTAGAACGCGAAGCATTAATAATCGGCAACCCTTATGGGGTCAGCAGGTTGCTGTACTTCTTTGTAAGGTTTCATATCTTTCAGTATCAATTCGACCGCTTTTTCAAGTTGTGTATCATGCCCGTTAATTTCATCTTTCGGCATATTGTCCACTTCAACGTCCGGTGCTACGCCTTCGTTTTCAATGATCCATTTTTCATCTGTTCCAAAAATTCCAATATTGGGAGTTGTAACATGGCCTCCATCCATTAGATCGGGATTGCCTGCATTGCCAACCAATATTCCCAAAGTTCTTGTACCGACAAGTTTGCCAACATTCTTTGCACGAAACATATAAGGCATAAGGTCGCCACCAGAAAGTGAATGAAAATTTGTAAGCATCACTTTAGGGCCATTAATAACTGCATTGGGGATTGAGAAAGGTTTTCCGTCGCGTTTATTTGAATACATTACGGTATTACGAGCTAATAAATCAACAATATAATCTGCTGCGTAACCGCCCATATTGTCTCGGTCATCTGCAATCACTGCTTGTTTATCTAACTGGGAAAAGAAATAGCGATTGAAATAATCATAACCAAGATCTGCAGTATTTGGAAGATAAACATAAGCAATGCGGCCTCCGCTTAGGGAATCTACTTTCTTGCGATTGCCTTCTACCCAATTCATCATACGAAGTTGATTATCATATGGAATGGGAACAACAGTAAAATCTTTAGCACCTTCAGCAGAAGGCTTTGTATTTACAGAAATTCGAATTTGTTTGCCTGCTGTATTTTGAAAAAGACTATAAAGATTTTTTGACGAATCAAGCGGAATACCATTCACTGCAACCAAATATTGGCCTTCCTTTACATTAATACCAGGTTGTGTAAGTGGTGCTGTGAGATCAGGGTTCCAGTTCAAACCTGAATATATTTTTTTGAATTGATAATACCCGTTTACCAACTCGTAGTCTGCTCCTAATAATCCCACATTCACTTCTTTTGTTTCCGGAAAAACGCCTCCACCTACAAACACATGACCTAATACCAACTCACCCAACATAGAATTGAATAAATAGCTCAGGTCATCCCGATGAACAACATAAGGTAGAAACACCGCATACTTTTTCTTTAATGCTTCAAGGTTAGCACCATTCGCATTTTTAACATAGAGAAAATCTCTTTCCAGTCTCCATACTTCATTGTACATCTGTGTCCACTCTTTGGTAGGGTCAACATAAATTTTTATCGCAGCGATATTCAATACACCTTCACTTGGTTTTGGTTTTCCGGGCATGTCTGCAATTGCATAATTATCTCCTGCAGAAGCATACAACATTTTCTTACCATCGTTGCTGATATAATAGCCATAGATATTCGTCTTCACTTCATCCGTCTTTCTCTTCGCAATGTCATAACTGTTCAAGGTGTAGTTGTTCGCTTTATAATCCTGCGACAGATAAAGCAACTGACCGTCAACACCTGTGCTCAAACCAGAAATATTTTTTGCGGGAACGGGTAGTGCGACAATTCGTTGATCGATATTATCAAGGTCGATGATAACATCAGCAGTTGATGAATCTTTTTTTGTGGCAGTAGATTTTAATTTCTTTGAATCCTTATTGTTTGAAGAAGTCTTTTCATCTCCATCTGTTTTTACAGTTTCTTCATCGCTCTCAGGTTCAAGAATGGAAGGATTCTTTTTTGAAAGAACAATTGCATAAATATTATCCAGCACATAATAATTATAACTACTGAGGTCAAGCCAGGATTGTGCAGGACCGAAATTCGTGCTTGCCGTAAAAAACAAGTATTTTCCGTCTTTACTGAAAACAGGATAATTCGCCTCACTTCTTGCATCGGTTATTTGATGCTTTTCTTTCTTTGCAACATCATATAAAAAAATAGCACTGAAGTGGTTACCCAAACGATTGTTATAGGTGATCCATTTTGAATCGGGCGACCATGCATAATTAATTTGTGGCTGGCCTGGAGTGTACCAATCCTGATCTATTTCTACAGGCTTTTTATCCTTGATGTCAATAATGTAAAGTTTTCGTTGTTTGTCAGTGTAAGCGATCTTCTTGCTGTCAGGGCTCCAAACAGGATGGTAATAAAAATTTGCACTGTCAAGCGTGATGATTTCAGCTTTCTTTTCACCTTTTTGATCTGAAATTTTCAACTTGTATTCACCATCTTCATCGCTGAAATACGCTATGTATTTTCCGTCCGGGCTCCAGGCAGGATCTCTTTCATTAACACTGGGTGTGTTGGTGATGTTTCTTACATCGCCTTTATCTGCAGGGACCGTTACAATATCTCCGCGTATTTCCATCACTGCTCGTATTCCTGAAGGAGAGATGTTTACGTTTCGTATCATTCCTTTTGCATCAGCATAATACGCTCTTTTCGAAATCATGTCTTCGTTTATCGTTACAGGAATATGTGATGTGCCGCCTGAAACATTCAACACATAAATTTTTCCTCCTTGTTCATACGCCAGTTCGTGGCCATTTGAGTACAAAGTTTTTACGTCAAAATCTTTATGACTCGTTACCTGTGTAACTTGTTTCGACGTTCTGTCATACTTATACACATTCATGTAATGATTATCACGATCACTCAAAAAATAAATCGTGTTATTATCCGTCCACACAGGATCGATGTTGTTGGAATGAGCAGCGGGAATTTCTTCAAACTCATACGTTTGATTATTAAATATCCATACACGTGGCATATTGCCACCACGGTATAAACGAAAAGCTGAAAGTTCATTAATATCTACTGTTCTGGTATACACAGTATATTTTCCATCGGGTGAAACACTTCCATTATCGGCTTCGGGCATTGGCATAACTTCTTCTCTGCCTGTGCTAATACTTACTTCAAATAATTTCGGGAGAAAGAAGTGCCGGCTTTCACGACGTGAGTTGAAAATGATCTTATCATTTCCGTCCCAACCACGTACCAGTTCCTCGGCAGGATGATATGTGAGACGTTTTGGTTCGCCACCTGTAACGGGAATAACATAAACATCGTCATTGCCGTCGTAGTTACCGGTGAAAGCAATCCATTTGCCGTCAGGAGAAAACATAGGATTTGATTCGACGCCCTGATTCACTGTTAAACGTTGAGGATGTAAACCGTCTTTGTCAGCGAGCCAAACATCGCCCCGTAAGCAAACGCGATATGATCGTTACTTACACCTGGGCAGCGCAATAAAAGTGTTTCTTGGGCTGAAACAGAAAATGTTATCAGCAGTGAAAGGGCAGTTAGAAGTTTCATGATGTATTGTTTGATTAAATGGCAGCAGAAGTTCAGAATAAAAGCATCTTTTAAATATACTATTTATTTATGACTAATAAAAAAGGCTAATAAATGAGTGCAAAGATTGTTTTTAGGTTAACTACTGTGCTTCTTCATTTTCGGCGTTTCGCTGAAAACTTTGTTGCTCTAAAAAAATGAAGCAGGTGAATACAAAAAAACTATTGCATTTAAGTATCACATTTCTGTCAGTTAATGGTAGTTCCATCATTTTAACCGATATTAGTAACTCCTTTCTAACGAACTAACTCTTGCCAATGAAACGTAACTACTACATTGTAGCATTAATAATGCTTACATTCTTTGTTATTTCTTTTCTTACCAATATCATCGGCCCACTTATCCCTGACATTATTAAAGGTTTCGATCTTAGTTTAACGCTGGTAGCTGTTTTGCCTTTTGCGTTCTTTATCGCTTATGGTGTTATGTCCATTCCCTCCGGTATGCTAATAGAAAAATACAACGAGAAAAAAATTATGATAGCAGCATTTATTGTTGCTTTTTTTGGCTCTTTGCTCTTGGCATTTTTTCCAAATTACCTTACCGCGGTTTTGTCGTTGTTCTTAATTGGTTGCGGTATGGCCATGTTGCAGGTTGTTATCAATCCTTTGCTTAGAACTTCCGGTGGTGAAGAACATTATGCATTCAATTCTGTGTTGGCTCAATTGATATTCGGATTAGCTTCTTTTTTAAGTCCGCTTGTTTATTCCTATATGGTCACCAACCTGGATGATAAAGCACAAAAAGGTTTATTCGCCTCTTTGCATTCTTTGGTTCCCCAAAATCTGCAATGGATATCACTTTACTGGTTGTTTGCCATTATTTGTTTATTAATGGTTGTTATCATCTTGCTTTCGCGATTTCCAAAAGTAGAATTGAGCAATGAAGAAAAAGCGGGTCCTGTTCAAACGTATGTAATGCTTTTTAAAAAGAAGGTTGTCATTTTGTACTTCATTGCAATGATCTGTTACGTGGGAACGGAACAAGGTGTAGCAAACTGGATTTCCCAATTTTTGTCTACATATCACGGTTATGATCCACAAACAACCGGCGCGCAAAGTGTGGCTTATTTCTGGGGTTTGATGACTGCAGGCGGTGTTGTCGGTTTATTATTATTAAAAATTATGGACAGTCGTAAAG
>JAEZRL010000270.1 GCA_023440945.1 Bacteroidota bacterium | reverse complement strand
TATTGCTAAGATCGGGAAAGTAAGTGCGAACCTGTTCGCTTGTTAACTGCCCTTTATATACAACCGTTTTATAAGAAAGAGAAGCGATATAAAATCCGATAGCATCTTTACGAACGGTGTTGTTTATGGTATGACTTGCATAATTACGCAGTACAAACAATTTTCTTTCGAAGGCTTCACGGTCGTTTACGTGATCGGGACAAGCTATAAAAACCTGTTCCATTTCCGGTTCAACAGAAAGTGCGGTGCCGCCAATATCATTTGGATTTACCGGCACTTTGCGGTAGGCCAATATCTCAAGCCCGAGGTTTTCAGCCGAGCGGTTAAATATTTCCCTGCACTCTTCACGCAGGCGAATTTCTTTTGGAAAGAAGATCACGCCGACGCCATATTTACCAAAAGCTGGCAAATGGACGCCTAACTTTATGCACTCATCGAAAAAAAATTCATGCGGTGTTTGAATCATAATACCTGCACCATCGCCGGTATTGTTTTCACAACCACATGCACCACGATGCGCCATCCTTTCAAGCACCGTTAATGCGTCTGAAACATTCTGGTGCGATTTTGTTCCTTTTATGCTGGCAACAAAACCAATACCGCAGGCATCATGCTCGAACGATGGATTGTACAATCCCTCTTGTCTGTACTCTTCAGGCATATTAAAGATATATTTCATTAAGAAAAACAGATGGCAGGCAAACGGTATAAAAGTACGAAAACTTGTTAGAAAATTATTGAATACTTTCTAACGTTCCGTGAATATATGTGAAGATAAATTATAAATCAATTCAAACTATTGATTTTTTTCTAAATAAAGGTGATTAAAATCTTAAAACTATCAATTGTTAGTTATCCTTCAATGCTTTTTGTGCAGTTTCAAAGCCTGAGGATAAAGCAGCTTCCACTGTTCCTGCGGCACTATCTTCGGCCAATGCTTCTCCTGCAAAATAAATAGTTTTATGCAGAGGTGTGTTTAATAATTTTTTGGCCTCTTGCGTTTGTATTGTTGCATAAGAATAACCGCCGAGAGAAAAAGGATCGTTGCTCCAATTGAAAACTTTGTAAGCAGAAAGATGTTTTTGTATTTCCTCCCCGCTCTTTTTGAAAATTGATGCTAAAGATTCAAGCGCTTGCTGTAGTATTAATTCATTACTTGCATTCCGCAATTCATTTACTGATGCGCCGGCCTTCCAACCGGTGAGTAAAGAATTGTGGGAAGGCAACTGTGTCCACCATGTTGGAATTTTCTGATCACTCAAAATAAAACCTGCATTTTTTATTTCATCTTCCCAAAAGGCTTTATCAAACTGCAAAAGAATTTTTATAACAGAACCATACCCAATCTGTTTATAAGCATCTGTATAAGAATGAATAGAAGGAATGAATTCAATAAATGCTTCTGCGTTTTTATCAGATTGTAAAATACTCACGGGAACAGTAACTACAAGCTTATTTGCTTCATAGGTAAGAGCATCTTTTGTTGTGATCTTTACCTTATTATTATTCCATTCGGCTTTTTTTACAATGGTTGATAGATGAATAACACTACCATTCGCCTGGCATTTATCTTTCAGGAAATTTATAAGTTGAATGTATCCATTTGTTACGCGGTATTGTGGTTCATCTTCCTGCTCCCATTCCTTTCTTAAAGCAAACGCGCTTGCTTTAGTTATATCAGCTGCATCATAACCTTCTGCAAAAGCTTTTATGGATTGGCGAAGCTTTGCATATTTCTCATTATTAAAATTAGTATTAAGAAATTGTGCAATCGTCGTGTCCTCTTTTAGTGCGTTCAATTTATTCATTAGTTCGGTCCAATCAATATTTTCGTCATCTTCATTTTTCCAATGATTGTTTTCAAACCGAAAAAACCTTCCCGCAGTTTCATCATAAGGCAATCCTGCTTCTCCCAATAGAGACAAAGTTGTTTTTAAATTGCCGTGAATAAATTCAGCGCCAGCTTCGATGTGTTGCTCAAATGCATTATCAGTAATGGTGTAAACTCTGCCGCCAACCCTGTCCCTTGCTTCAAGAACAATAACTTTCTGCCCGGCTTTTGAAAGTTCTGCTGCTGCCATCAATCCTGCTGCGCCTGCACCAATTATTATAATATCTGCAGAGTTCATACAACAAAATTAGAAAATGACATTATGCAGTTGGTAGCATATTTGGTGATGAGATAGTGAATTTCATGATTATTGAGAAAGAGATTAGCAAGTGGTTTCAGGCTTCTTTATCGGCCACAGATTATACAACAGTTATTTTCTTTCAGTTAAACTTTAAGCACATTATGCAGGTAGTTATAACTTTCAGTAACACTTGCAAAAGCATCTTTTGGAAAATCATGCTCAATAAAGAAATGTTTCATTCCTGCAGTATTTCCTGAAGCAAATATTTTCTTATAATCAATAGCCCCGCTTCCAACTGGCACTATGTTTTCATAAGATGAGTCGAGGTCTTTCACATGCCACAAAGCAAAACGGCCCTGGTTGTTTTCAAACAAGGTAATCACATCTGTGCCTCCTTTTATAGCCCATGCAATATCAAGTTCCATTTTTACCAGTTGCGGATCTGTTTGTTTTAAAAACATGTCGTAAGGTTTTTGTCCTTCCACTTCTTTAAACTCTGCATCGTGATTATGATAAGCGAAACTAATTCCTGCTTTCTTACATGCTTCTCCTGTTTTATTTAAAATATCGATAGATGATTTTATTTCATCCATAGTTGTTATAGGTATATTGGCACAAACAAGAAATTCAACACCACCTTCTGCAGCTTCATCAACCAATTCCTGCATGTTTTCTTTCAGGTTACGCATTGGAGGAATAGTCATTGGTTTTCCATCTGCACCTGCAGGAAGTTTAGTGCCTGGAGGTAATTTAAAAGGTGCGCCTAAAACATGATGCGATACCCATGTTAACCCAATACTATTAAGATAAGAAGCAAATTCTTTTGGCTTCATACCATAATAGCCACTCTGTTTGTTGAAAGCCGATTCTATTTCTTTATAACCGATGTCAGCTATCTTCTTCAATGTGCCTTGCACGTCGTTATCCATTGTATTAAAGAAGGTAAATAATTGTATGCCGATGGCATGTTCGTTAGCAAATAGGGAAGCTAATGATTTATTGGAAAGCATCATTGTTGCAAATGCAGCGGTTCCGCTTTGCTGTAAAAATTTTCTCCTGTTATACATAATTAATTTTTTAGCCTAACATCTTATATAAATAATTATAACTGTTGGTAACGTTTTGAATTGGCTGTGGCGCTCCATCTTGCTCAACAAAAAAATATTTCATTCCTGATTCTTTTGCATTATCAAAAGCATGTTTAAAATCAACAATACCGGTACCAACTTCAGCAGGATTTTTTGTATTCTTATCAAGGTCTTTTACATGCCATAAAGGGAAGCGGCCCGGATGTAGTTTGAATAATTGTGCAGGATCTTGGCCCGCTTTTGTTGCCCAAGCAAGATCAAGTTCCATCTTTACAAGATCTTTATCAGTATTATTTAAAATATAATCAAACGGACGATTTCCTTCTACTTCATCAAACTCAGTTGTATGGTTGTGGTAAGCAAACTGAACGCCATTCTTTTTACAAGCCTCTCCAGCTTTGCTGAAAACATCAACAGCAGTTTTTATCTCATCCAAAGTGTTAACAGGTATGCTTGAACATACCAGATAAGTTAGACCTCCTTCTGCAGCATCATCTGCAAGTTGCTGATAATTTTCCTTCAAATTCGGCATTTTAGGCATGTTTTTAAAACGTTCAGCCATCTTTTGTATTCTTGCTGAATCTTCGGCTGTTTTAGCCATTTTCATAACCTGCTCCATTGTAAAAGGTGCTCCGCCAACATGCGCTGATCGCCAGTTCATACCCATATCTTTTACCATAGCAGCAAATTCTTTTGGTTCATACCCATAAAAAATTCCTTTCTGCGAGCCTGCACTTTCTAACTCCTTATAACCTATTGCAGCTACTTTTTGCAAAGTGCCTTTTGCATCCTGCGTCATTAACTGACCAAGTGTATATAGTTGAAGCCCTATAGGTGCATGCGCTGCTTTATTAAAAACAGATGCAGCTTTGCCGAGCTGTGGCAATAACAAACTGCTTAATGCAAAAGCACCGGTATGTTTTAAAAAATTCCTCCTGTTATGCATAGTGTTTGAGTTTTATTATTTTTTATCACTAATAATTCTGTTATGAACTGATATGATTAATAATGAGTGATTATCAGAAGAATTAGCAACATCAGTTCAATCAGCGGTTATTTCATTGCTTTTTTTATTGCTTCATCTGCCAAGGGTTCCATTATTTTATATCCTGCAAGAGTTGGATGCACGCCGTCTTCAGAAAGTGATTTTGGTAAACCGTTTCTTTCATCCTTCATCTTTGAAAAATAATCGAGATAAACAATATTATTTTTTGAACAATAATCTTTCAGCATTGAGTTTAATTTTATCACTTTATCTGCCGGCTGCAAACCCGGACGCCAGGGGAAATCAAACGCAGGCAAAACAGATGATATAACTACTTTTATATTGTTTGCTTTTGCCAGTTCTGCCATTGAAACAATGTTGCCATACGTTTGTTCAAGCGTTATTGGGCCGGTATTTTGAGCGATGTCGTTAATGCCTGCAAGTATTACTACAACAGCAGGTTTAAGATCAATCACATCGGGACGAAAACGTATAAGCATTTGCGGTGTTGTTTGTCCGCTGATGCCTCTGTCAACATAATTATTATTGATAAAATATCCTGAGTCTGCTCTCATCCATCCTTCGGTTATGGAGTTACCCATAAATACAACGCGGTTTTTTGTATTGGATGAATTGCTCAGTGCTTTGTTCTCTTCTTCATAACGATGAACATTTGCCCAGTCGCGTAGCGTTCTTTGCATGCCTTCTATTTGTTGTGAACTCATAGAAGCTGATGCTTTGGTAAAACCTTGCAATTGCAGCCAGTCGCCAAAGCGTTCTATCCATGTATCAGTAGGAAGATTTTGATGACGCATGCCAAAACCATGGCCGCCTTTTGCATACATATGCAATTCAACAGAATGTTTGGATGCGAGCCATTTGTTATAAAGATCAATGCTGTGTGGTGCAAGATTCAACTGGTCATCGCTTGCAGCAGCAATGAACATAGGCGGTGCATCGTTGGGAACAGTTCCCATCATTTGCGAAGGAAAGTAAGGATAGATAGGTGCAACAAAATCAGGACGATTATCTGTATTGTAATTAAACGCAGCAGATGCAGCAACAGTGCCACCAGCAGAAAAACCAATGATGCCTATTTTATCCGGTTTTATATTGTATTCATTTGCATGTTGCCGAACAAAAGCTAACGCTGCTCTTCCATCTGCAATCGCTAAAGGAACTACTTTTTTCGCTTGTTCTTCAAACTCAGGTTTGCCCATTATATCCATCAATTCTTTTACAGGGTCGTTTGTTAAACTATGTATCAAACGGTATTTTAAAACAAAACAGGTAAC
>JAEZRL010000268.1 GCA_023440945.1 Bacteroidota bacterium | reverse complement strand
GTACTTAAATACAAAGGCAGACTTCAAAAACCGGAAGAATATGAGAACATTGTTATCCGTTCCGATAAGAATGGTCAATTATTACGTTTGAAAGATGTAGCTCGCATTGAGCTTGGCTCCATCACTTATGCAATTACTTCTCTTACAGATGGAAAGCCTTCTATTGTGCTCGGTATTTTTCAGTCCGCAGGTTCCAATGCGCATGAAATGATCCAGGAAATAGAGCGTACAATAAAAGCAGCTTCGAAAAACTTCCCACCGGGTGTAACCAGCACGATGATCTTTTCAGCCAACGATTTTCTAAACGTTTCTATCGAAAGTGTTATCCGCACTCTGCTCGAAGCGTTTGTACTTGTATTTATCGTGGTGTTCATTTTCCTGCAGGATATTCGTTCAACCTTAATACCTGCGATAGCTGTACCGGTGGCAATTATTGGTACTTTCTTTTTCCTGCAATTATTTGGGTTTACTATTAACCTGCTTACCTTATTTGCGTTGGTACTGGCGATTGGTATTGTGGTAGATGATGCGATTGTGGTGGTGGAAGCGGTGCATGCAAAACTGGATCATGGCGCTTCTTCGGCAAAGACGGCTACGCTGGAAGCAATGAGTGAGATCAGCGGTGCTGTTATTTCAATCACACTTGTAATGGCTTCGGTATTTTTACCTGTAACCTTTATTTCAGGATCAACAGGTGTGTTTTATAAACAGTTCGGCTTAACGCTGGCTGTTTCGATTATTATCTCAGCCGTTAATGCCTTAACACTTAGCCCCGCACTCTGCGCTTTGTTACTAAAACCACATCATGAAAATAAACTTCGAAAGGGTTTCATGCAACGCTTTTATAATGCTTTCAACGCAGGCTTTGAAGTGGTAACTGCAAAATATAAACGCTCTGTTGGCTTCTTATCCAAAAGAAAATGGATCGCCTTATTTGGCATTGTTATTTTTGCGGGTTTATTATGGTTTTTGATGAAAACAACGCCGAGTGGTTTTGTGCCTAATGAAGATCAAAAATTTATTATGGCAGATATTTCGCTGCCACCTGCTTCCTCACTGGAACGTACATCCGAAATATCAGACCAGGTGGCGGCAATTTGCAGAAGCATACCAGAAATGGCGTCCGTTACACAAGTAGGCGGCTTTGGACTTTTGAGTGGAGGGAGTGGCGGTTCTTATGCAGCATTTTTTATGGAGTTAAAACCCTGGAATGAACGTAAAGGAAAAGAACATTCCGTTGATGCCGTGGTGAATAAATTGTTTCAGTTAACATCGCATATTAAAGGTGCAAACATTCTTTTCTTCGCCCCGCCTACGCTCGAAGGTTTTGGTAACACAAGCGGTTTTGAGTTTCAGTTGCAGGATAAAAGCGGCGGCGACATCAGCAAGTTTGTTGCCGTAAAAGATACATTCCTTGCTGCTTTAAGCAAGCGACCTGAAATACAATATGCAACAAGTTTTTTCAACACCAATTTCCCTCAATACCAAATTGATCTGAATGTTCCTAAATGTAAAGAGGCGAATGTTTCTCCTGCAGCCGTTTTAAACACGCTGCAGGGTTATTACGGTGGCTTGTATGCATCCAACTTCAATGAATTTGGAAAGCAATACCGTGTAATGATACAGGCTGATGCAGCTTACCGAGGAACGGAGCAAAGTCTAAATAATATTTATGTAAGAACGGGCAATAATGTAATGGCACCGGTATCAGAGTTTGTTACCTTAAAACGAGTTTACGGACCAGAGTTCATTAACCGTTTTAATATGTTTACGGCTATGTCTGTATCCGGTGCACAAAATGATGGATATAGTTCCGGTTATGCCATTAAAGCTATACAGGAAGTAGCTGCACAAACTTTGCCCGTTGGTTATGGTTACGAGTTTTCGGGATTAAGTCGTGAGGAAATATCAAGTGGTAATCAAACCATCTACATTTTCTTGCTTTGCCTGGTATTTGTATATTTTTTATTGAGTGCACAATATGAAAGTTACCTGCTTCCTTTTTCGGTACTGTTGTCGTTACCTATTGGGTTGGCAGGCGCTTTTATATTCGCCAACCTGTTTGGTGTACAAAACAATATCTACCTGCAGATAACACTTATCATGCTTATCGGTTTGCTGGCAAAAAATGCCATTCTTGTCGTAGAATTTGCGGTTGATAGACGACGGGAAGGGCAAAGCATTGTACAGGCAGCCATCAATGGCTCGGTTGCCCGTTTAAGACCAATTTTGATGACCTCATTTGCATTCATTTTTGGCATCTTACCACTAATGCTTTCGGCAGGCGCAGGTGCAGAAGGAAATCGCTCTATCGGAACCGGCGCTGTTGGCGGCATGCTAATCGGAACCCTTTTCGGCGTTTTTGTTATTCCTGTATTGTTTATCATTTTCCAAACCTTACAGGAACGTATCAGTAAAAAGCCTTTGCCTGTTCCGGCTTCCGATCAAAACACTATTCAATAAAAATTCTATCCGATCAATTACATATAAACATGAACGACGGACATAAACGAAATATACTATTCTTAATACTGATAATTGCACTGACATTTACCTCTTGTGTTACACAAAAGTATCAGCAACCAGGTATGACAGCAGGAGGACAATTGTATCGCGATACGAGTGTTGGTAATTCTTCAATGCAACTGAATGCTGCTGACACCTTATCCTTCGCTAACTTAGCTTATACCGATTTATTTGGTGATACAGTGCTTCAAAATCTCATTTCAGAAGGTCTTCGCGAAAACCTGGATTTAAAAATAGCGATTGAACGTATAAACGAAGCAAGTGCAAACTTTTATCAAAGCCGGATGGCTCTTTTGCCAAGTCTTGATGGCAAAGCAAATGTGTCCCTTAACAAGCAATCTATCGCTTCACTCAATCTGCCGCCTGATTTTATCGGCGCATTTCCTTTAACCACCACAACTTATCAGGCAAGTATAAGCACCAGTTGGGAAGCAGATATATGGGGGAAATTAAAGAGCACAAAAAAAGTTGCTTTTGCGAACTTGTTGCAAAGCGATGCAGCCAAACGTGCCATACAAACACAATTAGTGGCAACGATTGCAACCTATTATTATCAGTTGCTTTCTTTAGATCAGCAACTAAAGATTACGGAACAAACTTTGGAAACACGTATCCAGGAAGTCGAAACGATGAAAGCGCTAAAAGAAAGTGCGGTGATAACGGGTGCTGCCGTTGTACAAAGCGAAGCCAACCGTTATGCTGCCGAAGTAACGATACCTGATCTAAAGCAAAGTATTCGTGAAACAGAAAATGCGCTGAGTATTTTATTAGCACGAACTCCTAGCAGTATTAAACGCAGTACATTAGAGGAACAAATAATTTATACTAACTTACAAACAGGCGTTCCTTCGCTGTTATTAAAAAACAGACCCGATATTCAGCAGGCTGAACTCTCTTTTAGAGCAGCTTTTGAAAATACCAATTTGGCCCGCACTTATTTTTATCCGCAACTAACCTTAACGGCTGAAGCGGGTGTTTCCTCTATCAAGATCAAAGACTTATTTAGCAGATCAATTTTTTATAACATTATTGGCGGACTTGCACAACCTATTTTCAATAAAGGACAAAATAAGGCACGTTTACGCATTGCAAAAGCACAACAACAGGAAGCTTATTATGCCTACCAGCAATCATTGCTGAATGCAGGAGCAGAAGTATCAGATGCATTATATGCTTATCAGACTGCATTGGAAAAACAGGCAAGTCGAACTCATCAAATTGAAGCTTTGGAGAAAGCAGTTGATTACACGAAAGAATTATTGCAGTACAGTTCTGCCACGAATTATACAGATGTGCTTACCTCCGAGCAATTTCTATTGTCGGCGCAGTTGGGCAGTGTGAATGATAAATTGCAGCAACTACAGGCAGTGGTTAATCTTTACCAGGCGTTAGGTGGTGGCTGGCAGTAATAAAGTTGTAACACCGCATTGCCCATTTCTTATATTCCCATCCATCATATTAGGTAGAAAAATAGACTTTCAGGACAGATATTGCCATCTTCAAATCTCCTCACTCCAAATTCTACTCATTTCTTTTAAGATATTTTTCTGCATACATTTTTCTATCTTACCGCTTTAATCACATCATAAATGAAACAACACTTTTTCATTGTTTTGGCTACAACATCTATTCTGCTTTCCTCTTTTAAAACACCGGATAAAAATCATCCCGATAAAAAGAACGGCTTGCCCGATACAAATCCTTTTAGTAAAGTAAGCACCCTGCCTTACGAAGCGCCGCCATTTGATAAAATAAAAGATGAAGATTTTAAACCTGCTCTTGAAGAAGGCATGAAACAACAATTGCAGGAAATTCAAAGAATTGCGGATAATCCTGCGTCGCCAACATTTGAAAATACATTTATTGCAATGGAGAAAAGCGGGCAGCTACTAACCCGTGTTAACCTTGTTTTCAATGTTCTGACAGGAGCAAACACAAATCCAACTTTGCAACAAGTGCAGGAAGAAACAGCACCACAGCTTGCTGCTGTACAAGATGCTGTCTATTTCAACCCTAAACTGTTCAAACGTATAGAAATATTGTATAACAACCGATTACAATTGAATCTTGATGCAGAATCAAAACGTTTGATCGAATACACCTACCAGCAATTTTTATTAGCAGGTGCAAAATTATCAGAAGCCGATAAAGCAAAATTGAAAAAACTGAATGAAGAAGATGCTTCGCTCAGCACAAAATTCACCAATAAATTACTGGCTGCTGCAAAAGCCGGTGCATTGGTCATTGATGATTCATCAGAACTTGCAGGTCTTTCCGAACAATCAAAAGATGCATTCGCCGCTAATGCAAAAGCAAACGGACTGGAAGGAAATTGGCTGATACCACTTCAGAATACCACGCAGCAACCTTCTTTACAATCGCTCAAAGATCGCGAAACAAGAAAGAAGTTATTTGAAGCATCGTGGAATCGTGCAGAAAAAAGTGACTCCAACGATACACGGGCAATCATTGCTCGCCTTGCTGAGATTCGTTTGCAAAAAGCAAAATTGCTCGGTTTTAAAAATTTTGCTGAATGGAAATTGCAGGATCAGATGGCTAAAACACCTGAAGCAGTAGAGAAATTTTTCGCGCAACTTGTTCCGGCAGCTACTTCAAAAGCAAAAGCCGAAGCAGTGGTCATTCAACAATTGATTGATGAACAAAACGGTGGTTTTAAACTTCAGCCCTGGGATTGGGATTATTATGCAGAGCAGGTTCGTAAAGCAAAATACGATCTTGATGAAAATGAAGTAAAACCGTATTTCGAATTGAATAAAGTGCTTGAAGACGGTGTTTTTTATGCAGCAAACCTATTGTATGGATTAACCTTTAAGGAACGTCACGATTTGCCGGTTTACCAGCAGGACGTAAGGGTGTTTGAAGTATTTGATAAAGATAATTCGCCACTCGCCTTATTCTACTGCGATTACTTTACACGGGACAATAAATCCGGCGGCGCATGGATGAGCAACATGGTGAATCAATCAAAATTATTAGGAACAAAACCGGTTGTGTACAATGTTTGCAACTTCACCAAACCGGCACCCGGTCAGCCTGCCTTGATTAGTTTTGATGATGTAACAACCATGTTTCATGAGTTCGGTCATGCTTTGCATGGAATGTTTGCCAATCAAACCTATCCGAGTTTATCAGGTACAAACGTGGCAAGAGATTTTGTAGAATTCCCTTCGCAATTCAACGAGCATTGGGCTCTTGATCCAACAGTTTTTAATCATTATGCTGTGCATTATCAAACCAAACAAGCGATGCCGCAAACATTGGTTGACAAAATAAAAAAAGCAGCAAACTTTAACGGTGGTTACAGTTTAACAGAATTGCTTGCCGCAGCTTCGCTCGATATGCAATGGCATACACTTTCCGGCAATGATACAGTAACCAATGTTGATAGTTTTGAAACAGCAGCCCTTCAAAAAACAAATCTTGATTTACCAGAAGTTCCTACCCGCTACCGTTCGTCTTATTTTCTGCATATCTGGGGCAACGGTTATGCAGCAGGTTATTATGCTTATTTGTGGACCAAGATGCTGGAAGAAGATGCTTACTCCTGGTTCGAAGAAAACGGTGGTTTAACCCGAGAAAACGGGCAGCGCTTCCGCAATATGATATTATCAAAAGGTAATACCGAAGATTACAATAAAATGTTCAATGATTTCCGTGGCCGTCAACCGAGCATAAAACCAATGGAAAAATATTTAGGACTGTTTAATAAGGAGTAGGAAAGTTAACCAAACACTTTTAAAGTATTAGGTTGAATTCTTTTTTGCAACAAGTTTTAGAAGCGCTTCTATTTGAAAAGGGGTTTAAATCAATACATAAAAATAAGAAAGCCATTGCTTTTTTGCAATGGCTCTTACCGGGTAATGGGTCAATAATATTTTTGTAAATGATCTTTTTATTTCAGGCCACGAAATAACATCAATCTACCTAATAGACCTGTATTAAGCAATTGTTTTAATATCATATTTACCATGATTTAATCATGCTTTTAATTGAGCAGCTTCTTTAACTTCTCTTAATAGTGAAAAAGAAAATCTGAACAACAAGAATGAGCAGTTAGAAAATGATTCTTGTATCGTTTGATTTTGCAATGATTGAAAGATAACAGCAGCTTATTGTATAATGTATTTACTTTGGAAATTGTTTGGCATAATTGTTTAACGAAGAATCAAAATAAGGAGGAGCTAATTTATTAGTTTTGTAATTTAAATATGATCGAGATAATCATAATATTAGCGCTTATCATTCTTAATGGCGTTTTTTCCATGTCTGAAATCGCGCTTGTTTCAGCGAGAAAAGCAAGATTAGAAAGCCAGGCTAACAAAGGTGACAAACGGGCTAAAGAAGCACTTAAAATAGCAAACAATCCTGATACTTTTATTTCAACCACTCAAATAGGCATTACGCTTATTGGTATCTTAACCGGTATTTTTTCTGGTCAAAGTATAAAAGAAAATCTTGTTGCATTTATTAACCGTTTTCCTTCTTTACAACATTACAGCAGCCCTATTGCAACCACGATTGTTGTGATCATTATCACTTATTTTTCGTTGGTATTAGGTGAACTTGTTCCAAAAAGATTGGGTTTGAGTAACCCTGAAGGTATTTCAAAAGTGATGGCAGCGCCCATGCGCATGGTAACATACATCACTTATCCCTTCATCTGGTTACTCAGCCGATCGAGTAATTTTATAGTAAAGCTTTTCAAAATAAATTCCAACAGCAACCAGGTAACAGAAGAAGAAATAAAAGCAATTATTCATGAAGGAACGGAGCATGGCGCTATAGAAGAAGCAGAGCAACAAATTATTGAACGTGTTTTTCGTTTAGGCGACCGCAATATTACCTCGTTAATGACGCACAGAAGTGATATTGTTTGGACAGGACTTGAAACAACAGTAGAAGAAGTAAAAAATGATTATGAAGTATATTCTGTTTATCCTGTCTGCGAAGGTAACATTGATATGATAAAAGGTGTCGTTTCTTTAAAAGATCTTTTTCTTGCTTCACCTAAAACACGCATGAAAGATATTATGAAGCCTGCCTTGTACGTGCCTGAAAATAATTCTGCGTACCGGGTATTAGAGAAGTTTCAGCAATCAAAGATTCACTATGCTTTCATTGTGGATGAATATGGAACCGTACAGGGAATTATTACCTTGAATGATATCTTAGAAGCCATTGTTGGCGATATGCCTGGCCCGCATGAGGAAGATTATGAAATTGTTGAAAGAGGTGACGGCACTTACCTGGTGGATGCTCAAATTCCATTTTATGATTTTCTTTCACATTTTGACAAGACCGACTGGCTAAATGAAGATGAAGACCAGGATTACAACACTTTAGCAGGGTTTATCTTATATAATCTTGAACGCATTCCAGTTACCGGCGACCACATGCAC
>JAEZRL010000264.1 GCA_023440945.1 Bacteroidota bacterium | reverse complement strand
TCTCTACTTTTTCAAATTGATGTACACGGTTTAATCCACGCACTTCTTTTCCAAAACTTCCGGCCTCTCTTCTAAAACAAGGAGAATAAGCGGTCATCTTTATCGGGAGATCAACTTCTTTTAAAATCTCATCCCGATAAATATTTGTAACCGGAACTTCTGCTGTGGGTATCAGGTAAAAATTATCTTCATTAATATAATACATCTGCCCTTCTTTATCGGGCAATTGTCCTGTGCTATAGGCAGAAGTTTCATTTACCATAAAAGGCGGAATATATTCTGTATAACCAGATTCGGTGTTGTAATCCAAAAAATATTGCACCAAAGCCCGTTGCAGTTTTGCGCCTTTGCCTTTGTATAAAGGGAAACCACTCCCGGTAATTTTTGCGCCTGTTTCGAAATCAATTAAATTATATTTTTTGATAAGATTCCAATGCGGAACAGCATCAGAAGGTAAGTCGGGTTTTATGCCTCCTTCTTTTACTACTTCATTGTCTTCCGGTGTTTTACCGGCCGGCACTTTTTCGGATGGAACATTGGGAACTTTTAATAACGTTTCCTGCAATTGTTTTTCAACCTGCTGCATTTTTTCTTTCAGTGGTTCGAGCGATGTTTTTAGATGTGCTACTTCACTTTTCAATTGTTCTGCATCTTCCTTCCTCCCCTGCCCCATCAGTTTACCAATGTCCTTTGATGCGCTGTTTACTTTAGCCTGTGTAGTATCAAATTCTGCCTGCAATTTCTTTCATTCATCATCCAGAGAAATAAGCTCATCAACCAACTCAATCTGTTTAAAATTTCTTACCGCAAGCCGCTCTTTCACCCAGTCTGTTTTTTGGCGCAGCACATTCATTTGTAACATAGAAAAACAATTTGCGCAAAGATAATCGTTGCATACACAACCTTACCTTTGTAATATGATGTTTGTGAATGATGACTTGCAGCAACGCTGGTGGAACCTGGAAGCAAAACTAGTTGAACGTTTTGGTAAAAAACCGGATATGGAGGCGATACTTTACCTGATAGGTATGCAGGAAACGGGCTTTATAAAAGAGAAAATAAGTAAAGAACAAAAACAAGATCTCATGCATGTTGGCGTTTGCTCTGTGTTGATGGACAGCGGTTATTATATATTGGAAAGACACGATGAAGAAGGCTGGCCGCATTTTAAACAATTAAAAGAACTACCTGTTTTGCCTTTGCATGAGCAGGAAAATTTTTTGAAAGACCATATTTTACTTTACTTCGATAAACAAGGATTTTGAGTAAAATGAAACAACTCTTTTTTGCTGCATGTCTCTTCTTTTCTTTAACAGTTGCAGCACAAAAATCGAAAACGGCTTCTGCAAAAGCGAAAAAAAATTCAATATCAAAAAAGAATACAACAAAAACGGCAGAACATTTGGTAGAGATAACAACGCCTTATGGTAACATCGTTGTAAAACTGTATAATGAAACACCTTTGCACAGAGATAATTTTATCAGGCTGGTGAAAGAAGGTTTTTACGACAGCCTTTTATTTCATAGGGTGATAGACAGTTTTATGATACAGGGTGGTGATCCCGAAAGCAGGCATGCTGCAGATTCTGTTGTGCTCGGTGAAGGTGAAGCGCCGGGTGAGCGTATTCCGGCTGAGTTCAACAAAGCATTATTTCATAAAAAAGGAGCATTGGCAATGGCGAGGGATGATAATCCTGAAAAAACAAGCAGCAACTGCCAGTTTTATATTGTGCAGGGTAAGCCTTTTAACGATTCTCTTTTGAATAAAATTGAATGCAATATTCGTAACAGCGATATTTCTTTTTCTTTTACAGAAGAGCAGAGAAATATTTATAGAACAATAGGCGGCACTCCTTTTTTAGATCAAAATTATACAGTGTTTGGCGAAGTGGTTAAAGGTTTGGATGTAGTTGATAAGATCGCAGCTTTAGCAACAGATAGTAACGATCGTCCGCTGCAAAATGTGCGGATGAAAGTGCTGTTGCTCAATTAATGTTCTTAATGAAATTCTTTATTCCACAAAGGCCTAAAGTCCACTAACTAATCTTTGTGCTGCTGGGTAGCTTTGTGGTAAATTTTTACAGGCTGTAATCTGTAAGGTTTAAACGCTTATTTCTATAAAAATTATTCAATATTTGCAGCTAAAATAACGTCTATGAACTTTCCTGCTGATGTGAAATACACCAAAGATCACGAATGGATCAAAGTAAATAACGATGGCACCGCTACCATTGGCATCACTGATTTTGCTCAAAGAGAATTGGGTGATATTGTTTATGTAGATATCACAACTGTTGGCCAAAACGTGAATGCCGAAGAAGTATTTGGCACAGTTGAAGCCGTTAAAACCGTGAGCGATTTGTTTTTGCCTGTGGAAGGAACAATTGACGAAGTAAACCCTGCACTGGAAAACAAACCGGAGCTGGTTAACGAAGATCCTTATGGTGAAGGATGGATGGTAAAGATAACTTTATCAAATCCTGCGGATGTTGATGCGTTAATGGATGCACAGGCCTATGAACAATTGGTGGGTTAAATTGCTGATAAAAGTAATGCAGTACAAGTGAGTGACACAAGGAACGACGCTATGCAATACGGCAGTTGGTCTCCTGATTGTCTATCTTCTTTTAGCTGCAATAATTTTTATTATGAGCCTGGCTTTTGTGCTTAAATGTAACTTCCGTTGCGTCGCACTCTTCAACGCCAACAATACTACTGAACACATTACATGCAGGAATCAAAAAAATATTCTGAAATTGAATTGGTAGCGCTGCTTAAGCAACGGCGCCAGTCGGCATTCAGTTATTTGTATGATAATTATTCAGCCTCCTTATATGGTGTTGTAGTAGCAATTGTTGCCGACCGCAACCTGGCAAATGATGTGTTGCAGGAAGTGTTTGTAAAAATATGGCGACAAATAGAAGGTTATGATGAAACAAAAGGAAGGTTATTTACATGGATGATAAATATCGCAAGGAATGCAGCGATAGATATGGTTCGCAGCAAAGCTTACCAGAACAGTTTGCAAAACCGGGAGCTTACTGAAACCGTATATGAAACGGCTGATGCTGCACCGTTTAATTATGATAAAATAGGCCTTAGGAAAATAGTTCATCATTTGAAAGAAGAGCATAAAGTGTTGCTTGAGTTATCTTATTTTGAAGGCTATACACAGGATGAAATTTCGAAGATGCTGAACATTCCTCTCGGTACGGTTAAAACGAGATTGCGTGCTGCATTAATACAATTAAGAGAATTATTAAAACAATAGTGGATATACAGGCATACATACAAAGCGGAGTGATAGAAAGCTACGTGCTTGGTTTAGCAAGTGCGGAGGAGGCTGCTGAAGTGGAACTAATGAGCAGTCGCTATGCCGAAGTAAAACAAGCTATAGAACTTTTTTCAAAACAACTGGAGGCACAGGCTTTTGAAAATGCAACAACACCGCCTTCTTTTGTAAAAGAGAAATTATTTGAACAGTTGAAATATGAGTTTTCTGTAGATGAGTCTACTGAAACAGATGAGAATCCGGCGACTGTTATTCCCATCGAAACAAAAGGGCCTGCTGACAATGTAAAGCCTTTTAAACTATGGCAATACATTGCTGCGGCAGCGATCATTCTTTTTATAGTAAGCGCCGGACTTAATATTTATTTCTACAATAATTATAAACAGGTAAATACAAAATACCAGGCGTTGGTAACAGAACGTAACAGTTTGCAGGCAAGCAATGATGCATACCGGACCAGACTCAACAACATGCACCAAAGTATGGATATGATGAGTGACCCGGATATGAAAATGGTAATGATGAAAGGTGTGAAAGGAAAAGAAAATGCACTGGCAAAAGTGTATTGGAATATGAAAACAAAAGATGTTTACCTGATGCCCGAAAGTCTTCCTCAAACACCGCAAGGAAAACAGTACCAGTTGTGGGCTATCGTGGATGGAAAACCTGTTGATGCCGGTGTTCTTGGAGATTGCGAAGGTTTATGCAAAATGAAAAATATTCCGCATGCACAAGCCTTTGCTATTACATTAGAAAAAAAAGGCGGCAGTGAAACACCTACTTTATCAGATATATACGTGATGGGCGGTACTTAGGCTTTAAAATTCAATTAAAAACTCCGTTATAAAATAATAAACCTGATTTTCGTCAGCTTTTATTAAACAAAAGCTGTTTTATATTTACCCAAATCCTTTTCATGGACAACAGTACGATGCAAAGAAACGAGAACTTATCTTTTTCAAACGAATCTCAGCAGTTACAGATACTTGTTGCGGAGGATAACCAGGTAAACCAGTTTATCATCAACAAAATGTTTGCACATTTAGGGTACACAGTTGATATTGCAAACAATGGTAAAGAAGCTGTTGAAAAGGCTGCAGGCAAACAATACAATTTTATCTTTACAGATATTTACATGCCTGAAATGGATGGCTTTGAAGCAACAACACAAATATTGCAACAAGCTTCTTCTGCCAATGCTCCTGCTCCTGTTATTGTTGCCATGACTGCAAGTGCTATGAAAGAAGACCGTGATGAATGCTTACGCATGGGGATGAATGATTATATCACCAAACCGGTCGATATTCCCCAATTACAAAGTATTTTAGAAAAGTGGAATAAGCTGCAATAGAAAGCAAAACTCTTCTTCGCATAGCTTCGCCAACAACTTTGCGCACTTTACGTTAACGAGTATATCAAAAGGAATTATTAATCATTTTTTCCTATATACATTTTTATTGTCCTGCTGTTTACGAATGCCAATACGAGTAAGATAATAATCGCAGCTACAATAGTATATGGCGAAATAAAACTGCTTATATAAATATTCTGTTTGGTTAATAATTGCTGCAGCACCGTTTGCAATACCTGTATAAGAATGAGAACGCCAATAATGATTAGAGCATTTACAGGGAAAAATTGTTTTATAAGAAAACGATACAATTGTTTTGGCGCAGCACCTAAAGTAATCAGCAATTTTATCTCTTCTTTGCTGGATGAAATAGTTAACTGAATAAACAAAGTGAAAATAAGCAAAGCAAACACCAACATTACCGCACCTGTTATCCACGAAATATTTACAACTGTATTTACAATTTGCCGGTATTTACTGAAGCGGGTTT
This sequence comes from Bacteroidota bacterium, assembly GCA_023440945.1. Lineage (GTDB taxonomy): Bacteria > Bacteroidota > Bacteroidia > Chitinophagales > Chitinophagaceae > JAEZRL01. Next base: position 776 of record JAEZRL010000264.1, on the reverse strand, counting down.
TATCTGCATCTGTTGTTAAGCCATGCCTTTTTAAATAAGAAAGTAATTGCGGATCACCGGCATCATTTGTTTTAATAACAACTCTTGAAGGTTTTGCACTTTCGTTGTTTCCGAATTTTCCATTTGCCCATTTCATAAATTGTTGAGGAACAAGTACAGAAGATATCCTGTCGCTGAAACCAACCACTTTTCCATAATACTGCGCATTACCCAAATCCGTATGAATGGTTATTTGGATAGGTAAATTCATTACAAGCTGCGGCGTAAGCTGAGGCAGGTTTTGGGATGTAGCAAAGCCAAAATTATACATGTCTAAAAACATGTTGGGAACGATCATCGGGATGAACTTCGAATTATCGTCCCACTTCCATTCTTTTGACTGTACGTCCAAAAAGGCATCCGGAACACTTTCAAAAAAAAGATCGGTATAAAAAGGAAGATTTTCGCTTCCACTGGCAGAAACTTTAAAACGGCTTGGCGTTAATACGCCAATATCTTCAACAAAGGGCTGTTTTTTCAGATCTTCAATTTCTGTTTCTGATAATGCTGTTTGACCAATCGTTTTATCTGTAACATTTTTATTTATCACCAAAAAATTAGCAATGCTGTCACGATTGTTTTTGCTGTAAAGAAGATCGTTATAATTCATCTGCAATTGAACAGCAGAAAGTATTAATACAAGTGCCACAGATAAGCCAAGAACCGCCATAATAAAACGTATTCTTCCTGCACTTGTCCGGATAAGTTTTTTTAATAATTGATTCAGCATAATATTA
>JAEZRL010000258.1 GCA_023440945.1 Bacteroidota bacterium | reverse complement strand
GCTTATCCCTGCTCTATTGTTAACAATGTTTTATGCACAGGCACAGGAAAAAATTAATTGCTGTTCTCCCTCAGCAACGGAAGAATATGCGCTAAATGCGTTGAACAAAAACTTTGTTATGCAGCATGACGATCCGTTGCCATTTACTTATCACAGCATTAAAGGAAAAGATATTTCTTATCCAACCGCAGATGGCAAAGCAGCTCATGCATTTGAAATAAAAGCGGATAAACAAACGCCTTATTATTTATTTGTTATTCATGAATGGTATGGTTTGAATGATTATATAAAACAGGAAGCGGAAAATTTAGCCAATGAATTAGGAATGAATGTTATTGCGCTGGATTTATATGATAATAAAGTTGCAGCCAACCGTGATGATGCAGCTAAATACATGCAAACAGTTACTACAGATAGAGCGATGGATATTATTCATGGAGCTTATAAGTATGTTGGCGGTAATGCAAAAGTTTTTACAGTAGGCTGGTGTTTTGGTGGTGGATGGAGTTTGCAAACGGCTATTGAAGGCGGCAACCAGGTAAAAGGTTGTGTAATGTATTACGGCCAGCCCGAAAAAGATGTTGAAAGGCTGAAAAAGATACGCTGTGATATAATAGGATTTTTTGGTAACCAGGATCATTTTCCAAGTCCGGAAATGGTAGATCAATTTTTGCAAACAGCCACAAAAGCCAATGTAAAGATATATGTAAACAGGTACGAAGCCAATCATGGTTTTGCCAATCCGAGCAATCCAAGTTTTAATAAAGAAGCAAAAGAAGATGCGCATAAGAAGATGATCGCATTTATAAGAGAGAGGATGAAGTAAGATTTCTTTTGAAGGTTTATTACATGCATCACTCTGCCCAATAAAGAACAAAGTGTGGAAGTGAGTGACACAACAAAAGCCACATATTAGCACTTAAGCTAAGTACATAAATATTTATCATATTTAAGTAGCACGTTTTTATAAAGGAAAAATTTTTTTCTAAAGTAGCATCAAGAGTGGTATCAGATTTGCTAAATCGTTCATACTTATTTGTAAACCAACCTTTTCCCATTATGAGAAGTTTAGCTGTTTTTCGACGATCTATTCTTTTAGTTATGAAATTTTTTATACTTTTAGATTCACCCAACAATCCGTATCAATTATAATTATAGTACCTATGAACAATGCTCTACACATTAAAGGCAATGAAACTTCTGCATTTGAAAACTTTGTAATTAATATGGATAAGGAAATGCAGTATGAAGCAGAAGGAAGACGATTGTCTAAATTTCCGCACTGGAAAAAATATTTTTACAAAGCTTACAGGAAAAAAAATTACCCCCTTGCTTCCGCCATTTATTTTAATAAACATCCTTACCGTAAAGATATTATGGATGTGCATAAGGGTTATAAATTAGAACGACAGACAGACAGAGACATGCTTATTGCAATAATAACGCTTACGCTAATTGTTGTAAGCACGGTTGTTGGATTTATGCACCTGTTATAATCATTTTCCATTTTATTATTATTGCTCTATTTGTTTACCTGTAGAAATGTTGCATTAATGTTTGTTATAATTTAACTTTAAAGGCAACTAAAGCTTTCTTATGGGAAACATAAAAGACGCAGGATATATAATGGTGATAAATCCGCGAAGTGAAGTACTTCCACTGGATTTGTTGAGCAAATCGGGCAAAAGCATCCAATTATTGAATTCGCCTGCTTACGAGTTATTTATTGCACAATCAAAAGCGCCGCCGTTAATAAAAGATAAAGGAATGGCGGAAAATATGAATACTGAAGAGGTGCTTGATCTGAACATTGAAAGTCATGCTGCTTTGCTTGATAAATTGGTATCTATTATTCATACAAAAGCTTCTGCTGATCTTTCTTTTAATAAACAAAAGCAGGTTACTGTACAGATAAACAAACCAACTTGTAGTTATGTTAGTGAAATAGCGCTTGATTCATTTTTACAGGATGCGCATATTAATGAAGATGCGGCCGGAACAATGGAGAAATTATACGATGGTGAATTGTATATCATCACAGAGATAATTAAATCACGATCATTCAGTATTGAAGATGATCATGCAGAACAAATTGCTTTGAATGCAAATATTGCAGTGCATGATATAGCAGATACATCGGCAAGTGTATCGTCAAATAGGGGAAGAAAAGAACTCATAAAACATGATAATGATACAGCGTTGACGTTTGCTGTAAAAGCTAAACAGATATTGTATGATAAACCGGGTTTTTTCAGCAGGAAAAAAGGAATTTTTAAATTAAGAGATGCGGATAATATAGTACTTGTAAAAAGTGCGGATGAAAGCTTTCCTTCCAAATCACTTACTACTTCTGATGGTTTTATAAACATCTAAGCTGCGCTTATGAATAATCCCGCTTACGAATTATTGCTGCAGAAACTTGAGGACGATAATTGTGCGCTTATACTCGGCCCTGAATTTTTATTTGCTGACAATGATGATGCTGATCTTGTAAAACAAATACGTGCTTTTTTTAAAGAGAACGGTTTTGACGGTGCGCAATATTTAAAAAATGATGGTTTTTTTTACAGAATAGGGGAGGCGAATAAAATATCGGAAAGAGAAAAACTGGCGGATAATCTTCGAAAGTTTTATGAAGAGCAGCCAATGCATGAATATTATAAAATGCTTGCTGAACTTCCGTTCAGATTTATTATTAATCTTTCGCCGGACAACTATCTTGAAACAGCTTTTCAAAAAGCAAATAAACCTTATGAGTTGGTTTATTATCAGAAAGGTGATTTTTTTAGATTGAATAGGGAGGCAAAAAGATTTGAACGGATAAAAGAAGAATATATTCCGGATAAAAATGCAACCCTTATCCTCAATCTGCTTGGTTTGTATAATAAAGATCTTTCGCTTATTTTAACCTATGATGATTTCTTTAAATCATTAGCGCCTTTGCTTAACACAAGCAATATAAAATTGAAATTGAGTTTTGTTCTCGAAGATGTAAGTTCTTTTTTATTTCTTGGTTTTAAATACAATAAATGGTATTTAAGTTTCATCTTCTTCTTAATTCAACAGATACAAGGCAACAGGGAGTTTAGTAAGAAAGGCATTGTTTATTTCACAGAAGAAAATCTTGATACATTTGATTTTTATGAACAAGCTTTCAACTTTGAATTTAATAAAGAGAAAACGCCTGATTTCATAAAAACCCTATATCAAAAATGTAAAGAGGAAGGTTTTATCACAACGGTTTCAGAAGTAGTTCAATCTAATCGTGCTTCTGACGTAACACAGGTAAAAAGAATTGTTTACATCGCTTCAAACCCTGATATTTTAAATCCTGTTAATTCCGATGAAGAATATGATCAGATAGCTGAAATAACAAAAGCGTATAAAGATAGCTTTGATCTTATTCCAACAAAAAGAGCTTCTACCATAAATGATTTGATTGATACAATTGAAAGCTGTACACCTCATATTGTTGTTATATCTGCACATGGAAATGAGAACAATGAGTTGCTTTTTAAAGATGAGAAAGTCGGTATGCTGCCTTTAACAATTGATAATTTATCAGAGATATTAAAAAGCTATACAAAAAGATCTATTAACAATCTTGAATGCATCATTTTCACCTGCTGCCAATCAGATGAGATTGCACAGAAAGTAAAGAATTATGTACAATATTCGATTGGCATGCAGGGCCCATTACCTGTAGAAGCTGCACCAATTTTCCTGGAAGGATTTTTCAAATCGTATGTGATTCACAAAAATTATAAAGATGCTTTTGCTAATGGCGAACTCTATATTAAGCAGTTTATCAATAATCATAAAGAGCTTTCTTATATCAAATTTAGTCCTGTAATGCCTTAAAAACTTTTTATGAATAATAATGTTCTTCAACAGGAAGATAAGGTTGAAGTGAATGAGATAAGTACCGCTAAACATTATCGTTATCCAGGTTTACAGCCCTATAAACTGGAACAGGAGCACGTTTTTTTTGGCCGTGAAGAAGACATTGAAAATTTATATCGTTCTGTGTTGCAAAATGCATGTACGGTTGTTTTTGGCAAATCAGGAATTGGCAAATCATCTGTTATTAATGCAGGTCTTTTGCCAAGGATCATCAAACAGAACAATGAGCAAAAAAGTAATGAATATGTTTTTTTACGTTTAAGGTTCGGAACTTATAAGACCAATGTCAATATTGAAGAAGAAACAAGATTAAAAAGGAATTTTGCTGTAAAATCGAACAGCGCTGATTACAGCAGGAGTTTAACAGAAAACGAACCCGATTCTCTTCCGAAAAAATTAAATGCTTCAGAGCTTGATAAAGATGGAACAGAGGAAAGTTTTATCGCGTTTCTTCCTCAAAAAATAAAACAATCTTTATGGTATAAGCTAAAGACAAAACAATATGCGTTAACACAACAACACAAAGCACCTGTTTTCTTTTTATTTTTTGACCAGGTTGAAGAAATTTTCACCTATCCTGTTCTGCAGATAAGAGAATTTCTTTTCGCGTTATCTGATTTGTTAAGCCAGAATATCCCGGATGAAGTGAATGAAGCATTAGATGATCTAAGAAATACAAATTTTAAACCTGCCGAAGAAGAGTTAAAAATCCTGTACGCTTCTCTTCCTATTAAATTTTTATTTGCCATCCGTTCGGATAAATTGAATCTTATAACAAGACTTAATAAAGCAATTCCATCCATACTGCAAAACATGTACGAGTTAATGCCTTTATCCAAGAGGCAGGCTGTAGATGCAATAACACTTCCGGCAAAAAGCAATGGTTCTTTTGCAACGCCTTCTTTTACGTATGATGAACAAACTTTAAAATATATTACAGATTTTCTTGACCAGGAAACAAATGACCCTGCCATAACATACGAAGGAAAAACGATCGAACCGTTCAACCTGCAAATAATCTGTTCTTATATCGAACAAAAAATTGTTCCTGATGATGAAGATAAAGTGATAACAAAAGACGAGATCGGCTCGCTTGATATCATCATCAAAAACTATTTCGTTGAAACAATGAACATTCTTTTTCCAAATAAAGTGGAAAGAATAGAAATAGTTCAATTGCTCATCACACACTTTATTGACAGTAAGAACAATGTAAGAAAGAAAGTATATTTTGAAGATCTTGGCGATAAGAAAGACAGCTTTAAAAAGTTGTACGATGCGGGTATGGTTAGGAGAGAGGAGAAAAATGAAAAAGAAATTTATTATGAATTGAGCCATGACAGGTTAATATCGGCCATACTTGATTCGCAAAAAGAAATAAAGCAGGATATAGAAAAAGAATTAAATACTAATTCTGATGATCCTAAATTATATCAGCAACTTGCTGAAACCTATTTTTCTTCCAAACAATATGATAAAGCTGCAGCTGTTTACACAAAAGCCATCGCTGCTGCAGAGAAAAATGGTTCTTCTATAATAGACCTTTTGCTTGCTCGTGCAGATGCTTATGGCTACATGCAAAACATTGAAGCATCGAATGAAGATTATGAAAAAGTGCTTTCAATGGAACCGGATAATTTGTTAGCTAATTTCTATCTCGGCTTCAATTATTACAACATAAGGCAGCTTGTTGATGCAGAAAGATATTTTAGAAAAGTTCTTACTCTTGATCCAAATTATATACCTGCCATATATAATATTGGATTGATACAGGAACAAAATAATAAAGAAGATGATGCAATAGAAACTTATAAAAAAGTACTGGAACTTGATCCAAAATATTCAAGAGCATTATCAAGGTTGGGAAGTATTTATTACAGTAAACAGGATTTTATTTCCGCAGAAAAATACTTTACAGAAATAACAAAAATTGATCCGCAACCCGTTGATGCTTATTTTAATCTGGGATTGATCTACTATACTTCCGATCCTGCAAAAGCGATTGATAATTTTAAACAGGTGCTTATTTTAAGCCCGAAAGACAGCGAAGCCTGTTATAACATTGGGATACTTTACACAGATAACAATGAACATGAAAAAGCAGTTTTTTATTTATCAAAATGTGTTGAATTGAATCCGTCTAATACTGCGGCATTGAACGAATTAGGCGTTATACATTACGAAGTGTTTAAAGATTATGAAAAAGCAAAGTTCTATTATGAAAGTGTGCTGAAAGTTGATCCTAATTTCAGCAAAGCATACTATAATCTGGGGTTGATAGATATGGTTACAGAAAACACAGAGACAGCTATAAGATTTTTTGAAAAGGCAATTGAACTGGATGGAAGCATTAAATCTGCTTATACCGAATTGGCAAAACTGTATAAAAAGAAAAATGATTTTAATAAAGCGAATGAAGTTCTGCTAACCTGTATTTTAAAACTGGGCGAAGATGCAAAGATCTATAATAGTATCGGCGTAAATTATTATACAATGGCTGAAGATGAAAAGGCTGTTGAATTTTATAAGAAAGCGATTGCATTGGATGAAGGATTTGCAGATGCCTATTTTAATCTTGGGCTTTCCTACAAAATGTTGAACGATTATGATAACGCCATAAATAATTTCAGCAAAGCAATTGAACTAAACAATAACGATTTTGAAGCTTACAGTTATCTTGGCGAGGTGTATGAGAAAAAAGGTGATACGCAAAAAGCAAAAGAATCGTATTCTGCTTCTTTAAAAATAAAACCTGATTATACTGTTGCAACTGAAAAATTGAAAGAGCTGAAATAATCCGCATTACAATAAAAATAAAGGTATCTCAACAATTCTTTTCTTTGCTTAAACACTTGTTATGACTTTTGCGGATTCTATTTTGCAATTTCTTTTTCATCTTCAAATTCCTTTTAAATTACCAAAAGATGTAGAAGTGCTGGACGTGCATCAAAGTGACGAGGTGAGAAATGTATGCACACAATTTTATCAAAAGTATTATAACGATAACAACAAAAGACACATTATGCTTGGTATAAATCCCGGGCGTTTTGGCGGTGGCATAACAGGCATTCCATTTACTGATCCCATCAGGCTGGAAAAAGCTTGCGGCATAAAAAACGACTGGCAAAAGAAGCAGGAGTTATCTTCTGTTTTTATTTATGATATGATCGAAGCTTTTGGTGGTACTGAAAGTTTTTATAAACGTTATTATATCTCTGCGATAAGTCCGTTAGGATTTGTAAAAGATGGAAAAAATCTCAATTATTATGATGATAGATCGTTAATAAAAAAGATAGAACCTTTTGTAGTTGAATGCATCAGCAAGCAAATCGCATTCGGTATTTCAACGAATATTTGCTTTAGTATTGGTGAAGGAACCAATTTGAAACACCTTCAAAATTATAATGACAAATACAAATGGTTTGATGAAGTAATAGGTTTGCCGCATCCGCGTTTTATTATGCAATACAAGCTGAAACAAAAAGATGCTTATATTCAAAAGTATCTTGATGCACTTGAAAAATATGCTTAATGTTTTTATTACTTACACCTTTCAAGCGGTGCAAATTTTTTAAATTTTTCTATCACAAAAAAGTCTTCTGTTTCGCTGCTTTTTAAAGACGGCCGCAATTCAAAATGTCCTTCCACATAAGCCATAACTGTATCCCTTTTTGATTTCTGTTTTGCATATTCCGTTTTCATTGTTTTAACATCAGGGGCAATAGCGGCGGCAAATGTTTTTTGCATCGCACAGATAGTTATCTGCATGGTATCACCTGTTGCTGTAAACATGCCATTAACAGGAATAGATTTTTTTGGCTTGAACGGAACCAGCGAACGTTGCAGTTTAAAATTCAAAAGGCTGTCTGCGATACTTTTTCCTTCATTATCCAACATCCGTATAGAAGCATGACTTAGAATTTCAAACTGTCTTGTTCCTTCAGTCAGGTTATTAAGATGTAAAACACTATCTGTTACAATCCACCGCCCCATACTATAAAAAACATTTCCTTTTTTTCCTTTTAAATATTCCTCTTCCAAAATATAGGTATGGTCGGGTTTTATATTCAGCGTTGTTACTATGCCTGCACAATCTGCACAGGGAATAGTATCAGAAAAAACACCTGCAAATTTCGCCGCAGATGTATCTAACGATTCACCGGGCTTGCTACTTGAAGAATTGTTTTTACAGCTCGCCGCAAAAAACAAAATAAAAAAACACGCGATCAGTTTCTGCATAAAATAGCTTTCATTCAAAATAAGAATAATTATTTGGTTACCGGCTTCAGTTCTTTGTGGCATCTTCGTTGTGTCACTCACTTGTACGTTCTTTTGTTATGGCATCCGTTTGTTTCATCATCTAAACAAGCAGTTAGTAACATAAGATTCTTCATTCAAAACGGTCGCCTTTCTCTTTTATAAATCGTTAAATTTCAAACAGGATGCCACAAAAAAACTATACTGTGCTAATTTCCGAATAAACAAAAAACAATTTCGTTCAGCGTTTTTTATCTTGCATCCTTTAAATTTTAAATAATGGAGTATAAAAAAATTCTTTCTATCACAGGTTTGAGTGGTTTATATGAATTAGTTGGCAGCAAAGCTGATGGTGCGATAGTACGTTCATTGGATGATCAGAAAACACGTTTTGTTTCAAGCCGTGTTCATAACTTCTCCAACCTTGAAAGTATTGAAGTATATACTGTAGGCGATAATGTAAATCTTCTCGATGTTTTTAAAGCGATGAATGCAAGCGACGAATCTTTGCCAAACGAGAAAGATGCAAACGCTGTGAAAAAGTATTTTGAAAAAGTGTACCCGGATATTGACTTCGGTCGGGTGTACAACAGCGACATGAAGAAGATGATAAAATGGTTCAGCATTTTAAAAGCAAATGACATTGATTTTAACGCTGAAGAAACAAATACTAATACAGAGGAAGATGTTGTAGTAGAAGAATCTGTTGAAGCACCTGTTACAGTAACAGAACCTTCAAATGAAGAAGCACCAAAGAAAAAAACTGCATCAGGAAAAAAGACCACTAAGGAGTAAATTCAACTTGGCATGAAAGGAGGGCTTTTAAAATGTTGCCATGAAAACAGAACGTACAAGTGAGTGACACAACAGGCGATGCCACAAGTGCCAGAGCTTGTATCATAATAATTGCAACATTTATTGGTACTAAAAATCAACCCGACAGGCTTTAGTTTTTCTTTTTTTTGTTTATTGTTTTAACGTATAGATTATGGCAAATTATAGTGCAGACATACAAAAGTTACCAAGGCAATTTTTACCACAAGATTTTAAAGTAACTACATGGGAAGAAGTTGAACCTTATTTTAAAGAACTGCTCGAAAGAGAAATAAATTCGAAAGAAGATTTAGAGCAATGGTTAAAAGATGTAAGTGAAACAGAAGCAGTGATAAGTGAAGATGCTGCGTGGCGTCAGATAAAAATGACTTGCGATACCAATAACAAAGCATTGGAAGAAGCTTTTGTTTATTTCTGTATGGAGATACAACCCAAGCTTCAGCCTTATGCCGATGCGTTGAATAAGAAATTGATCAATTCACCTTTTGTAAAAGAACTCGACCAGGAAAGATATTATACTTATTTACGCAACGTAAAAAAGAGCATTGATCTTTTTCGGGAAGAGAATATTCCTTTACAGGCAGAGTTAAGCGTGATGCAGCAACAGTATGGAGTGATTGCAGGAAAGATGACGGTTGAAGTAAATGGACACGAATATACTTTACAGCAGGCAAGTAAATTTTTAGAAAGTCACGACCGCAATTTGCGTGAAGAAGTTTATCGTAAGATAAACGAAAGAAGATTGCAGGATAAAGATGCACTGAATGATCTTTATACAAAACTTATTGAGAAAAGAGACCAGGTTGCAAAGAATGCTGGTTTTGCAAATTATCGTGACTATAAGTTTGCTGAACTTGGTCGTTTTGATTATACGAAAGAAGATTGTTTCCAATTTCATGAAGCGGTAAAGCAGCATGTGTTGCCGTTGGTTGAAAAGATCAATCTCCGCAAAAAAGAAAGGTTGGGCTTAGATACTTTACGTCCCTGGGATACAGAAGCTGAACCGGAAGGTGTTGAGCCTTTGCATCCTTTTGAAACAGGTAAAGAATTATTTGATAAAACTGTTTCCTGTTTAACAGAATTGAATCCCTTTTTTGCGCAATGCTTAACGAAGATGAACACCATTGGTCATCTTGATCTTGAAAGCCGCAAAGGCAAAGCGCCGGGTGGATATAATTGTCCTTTGCCTGAAACAGGCGCACCGTTTATTTTCATGAATGCTGCAGGACAAATGCATGATGTTACAACAATGGTGCATGAAGGTGGCCATGCGATCCATTCTTTTCTTACGCATAATCTTGAGTTAAGTGCATTCAAAGAATATCCAATGGAAATTGCCGAGGTGGCAAGTATGTCTATGGAACTTTTCAGCATGAATTATTGGAATACTTTCTTTGATAATGAAGAAGATCTGAAACGTGCGAAAGAACATCAACTGGAAAGGGTAATAACTATTTTCCCTTGGATAGCAACGATAGATAAATTTCAGCATTGGGTGTATGTAAATCCGCATCATACGGTTGAAGAAAGAACTGAAAAATGGATGGAAATATTAAATGAATTTTCTTCAGGCGTAATAGATTTCAGTGGATTGGAAGAGTATCGTAAAACAGCCTGGCAAAGGCAGTTACATTTGTTTGAAGTTCCTTTTTATTACATCGAATATGGCATTGCACAATTAGGTGCGATTGGTTTATGGATGCAATTCAAACAAGACAAACAAAAAGCATTGCAGAATTACATTAATGCTTTAAGTCTTGGCGGTACAAGAACCTTACCGCAGCTTTATGAAGCTGCCGGTTTAAAGTTTGACCTTTCTCCGGCACACATCAAAACCTTAATGGATTTTGTAAATAAAGAAATGGAGCAGTTATAGTTTAAAGTAATAATATTATAAAAGAGCATCATTAAAATTAGAATCAATGATGCTCTTTTTTATGGAGTTAGAAAGGTGATTTCCTTATCGCAATTTATTCTTTACATAATTTCTCCATTTTTCTATCACTGCTTCCATATCTGATGGTAGGGGCGATTCAAAAAATAATTGTTTGCCGGTAACAGGATGTATAAAACCAAGTGTTTTTGCATGCAGAGCACAACGAGGACAAATTTCAAAACAGTTCTCAACAAATTGTTTGTATTTGCTGTAGATCGTTCCCTTTAAAATTTTATCGCCCCCATATTCCCAATCATTAAAAAGGGTATGACCAATATGTTTCATGTGCACCCTGATCTGGTGGGTACGACCTGTTTCTAAAATGCATTCAACAAGTGTAACATACTGCAATCGCTCCAGAACTTTATAATGCGTTATAGCATGTTTGCCTTTTTCTCCTTCAGGATAAACATCAAACATTTTTCTAAAACGTTGGTGTCTTGCAATATGCCCTGTTATCGTTCCTTCATCTTGTTCCATATCGCCCCAAACAAGCGCTAAATATTTCCTGGAAACAGTATGATTAAAAAATTGTTTTGCAAGATGTGCTGCTGCTTCGCCGGTTTTAGCAAGAACAATTAATCCCGTGGTATTTTTATCAATACGATGCACTAAGCCATATCTTGGTAATTCTTCTTCCGTAAGCGAAGGATTTTGTTGAAGCAAATGATAGGCAACACCGTTTAATAAGGTACCCGTATAATTTCCAACACCGGGATGTACAACCATATTCGGCGTTTTATTGATCACCATAACCGCATCATCTTCATATACAACATTTAAAGGAATTGGCTCTGGTTTTATCTCCGTAAACTCCGGATTTATAAAACTCAGCAACACGATTTCATCACCTGGTTTTACTTTGTAATTACTCTTTACATTCTTTCCGTTAACCGTTAGAAAACCTTCTTCAATACCTTTCTGAATTTTATTTCTTGTGATGCCTTCAATTCTAATCTGCAGCCATTTATCAATACGCATCGGCTCTTGTCCGCGATCTACGGTAAATGCCCTTCGTTCATACAATTCTTCCGAAGTTTCTTCCTGTATTATTTGCTCTTCATTCTGCATAAAAGCAAAGGTAGCAGTTGCTTTTATGAATAATGCAGCGTTCATTTCTATATGGTTGACTAAAGAGAGAAAAAAGCATTTATCATACTCTTATAAAAGGGAAGGAAGGAAAAATGTCTTCACAAAACACAGCAAAGCATAAATTCTCTTCTGTTTCAAGCGAATATCAGAGTGTTTTTTATGATTGTATTTTTACACATCAATCCTTCTTAACTCAAATTTTTGTACCTTCAAAAAAGTCATTTCTAATAAAAATGCAGCAACGAAAATTTAGAAAATTAAATATAGAAGTACCGGTTCAACCTTTACAGGATCAACGGCCCTGGTTATTCGGAGGTTTGCTTCTTACTGTTATTTTTTTGCTTGGCTCTGTTTATGATTACCTGAAATATAAAGGAAGATTATAGCCATTATTTATTGTCATTTCCTCCACGTAATTCATTAATTTTAGCTTCTATTTGCTTGTTGTATTCTTCTACTTGCTCCTGATATTGTTTAGTGTTTTCTGAAATAGCTTTATAAAGTAATCCATAACTTTTAATTCTAAGTTCACAATATTCTCTCAAAATTCTATTTCTGTTCGTTATCTGTGCGGGCAGCTTTAATTTGTTGAAGCTATTTAAGAGCTTAATATCTTCCTGCCAATAATAAATTCCATTTTCCTTAAGTCCATGCAATAATTTTTCATTCGAAGTATTTTGAGGTAAATTATAAACTTCTAAAGCTTTTGATTCCATCAAGGCAAATTCTTTCATTTTTTTATCGTACAATCCAATATTGTTAGGAATCCTTTTATAAACTGCAAATGAGGAAGTGACGATTATCAAAACCAACAAACCAATGCTTGAGTATTTCAATTTGTCCTCACTCCGACTTTTTAAACTTGGTATTAAAGCATATCCGATAACAAGGCCGCCAATCAATCCTCCTATATGAGCTGCATTATCAATTCCTCCTTTTAGTCCGTTAACCAGGTTGTAGGCAACAAAAATTCCGATACTGGAAAATAAGGCTTTACGTGCTGATTTTTCAATAAGATTTGTTGTAAGCAGTGCAAGAAATACTCCATACATGCCAAATATGGCACCTGATGCACCTGCACTTATAGTTAAGTCATGCCACCATAAACTCGTTATACTTGCAATTAGGCCTGTAAGCAAATAAGCTGACAAAAACCTTATCTTACCTAAATGGGGTTCCAATAGCAACCCAATGTAAAGTAAGGCATACATATTCATTAGTAGATGAATGAAGCCGATATGTAAAAAGCAATTTGTGATTAGTCTCCACCAGTCGCCATCTAAAGTCACGGGACGAAAATTTGCGCCCCACTTAATTAAGCTTTCATTATCAGGAAGTAAAAAATTAACACCTGAAAAAACCATTAGCAGGAAAACGAAAATGTTTAGGTCAATAAGAATGGGAGTAATATAATATCCTTGTGTAGGTTTGAAAATGGAAAAAAAGCCACCAAGCTTTTCTTTTGTTGTAGGCGGTTCACCTAAAAAGTTTTCCTGTGCTATATTTGTTTTCAACTCTTCATACATATTATGTAGTTGATCAGGTGTAAAAGAGTTTTTCAACTCCGCGATGGTTTCAATTAGAAGTTCAACGTTCTTCTTATTTTTTCCCCAATCTACTATTTGATTTCCTGTGCATTCACTTTTTAAATACACAACGCCATTCTCAATATTCACCTTTACTTCTTCACTGTATGAACCCGAAAATTGAGTAAAAGCAGTAAATCTTGTTTCACTTGTATGTCCAATGTTCCAGCCCAAATATTTTGCGGATTCAATTGCAATCACAAGAAATTGTTCAGTGGTAAGGTCGGCAAGAGGTAGCTCCTGTACGTGTTTAGGGGAAAGTCCGAAAGCCATTTTATTTCTTTTATTTTTTTAAATATAGCCCATAGGGCTTCCTTTTTATCTTCTTAAATGATTTTTAGTCTGATTTTAATTAATTATAAAGGATATCATATTTAGTATCATTACTTAGTCTGTCGCTGATAACTATATAGATATTATGAGAAAATGTAGTCTTAGAGATCATAATCCATTTGTCACTGTTTATAGATCTTGCCATCCTTCATTACAAACAAAACGTTACGAGTGTTTTTAACATCAACGGAAGGATCTCCTTCCACTGCAATAATATCTGCAAACAGATCTTTCTTTATTCTGCCGATTTTATCCGCATAACCAAAAACATCTGCATTAACAGATGTTGCAGATCGCAAAACATCGATTGGTTTCATTCCATATTCAACCATCATTTCCATTTCT
>JAEZRL010000157.1 GCA_023440945.1 Bacteroidota bacterium | reverse complement strand
TTATAATTAAAATGGGTTACTAATTTCAAAACCCTTCTTTCTTCTTTTTTTTCAATATAGGATAAGAATAAATCTGCTAATTTTATTGCAGCCAGAACACTGGTATAACTACCTCATGGATCACCTTTATTACACATATTATCAAAGTCCGGTGGGATTATTGAAAATGGGCGGAACTGAACATTATATAACAGAGTTAAGTTTTGTTGATACTAAAGAACAGGTTATTCATGGCGAGCCGGGCATAAGTGAAGTAATGCATCAATGCACAGAAGAACTGATCGAATTCTTTCATGGTAAGCGCAGAAAATTTGATATACCTGTTTATCAGAAAGGCACAGAATTCCAGGAAAGAGTGTGGGCTGAATTATTAAATATCCCTTTCGGAAAAACGATCAGTTATCTTGAATTATCAAAACGTTTAGGTGATCCGAAAGCCATACGTGCTGCAGCTTCTACCAATGGTAGAAACAAGATATGCATTCTTGTTCCCTGTCATCGAGTGATCGGCAGCAACAATAGTCTGGTGGGTTATGCAGGTGGATTATGGCGAAAAAAATGGTTGCTTGATCATGAGTTTAAAATTGCACATGGTGTACAAACCTTGTTTTGAAAATTCTTCTCCATAAGAATCAGAATTTCTTCGCAAAATGTTAGAAGAATTGAAAAGTTAGATATAGGAGTGATGGCGGTATAATACTTGCCTTAATTTGGCGTTGAATTAGCGTTATGAACAAGGATATTTTTTTGAAAGGAAGAATGATATTTCTCTTTGCATTTTTTTCACTTTCAGCCTGCGCCCAGCATACAGCCGCAACTTCTGCAGTTTTCATCAATCATCGCGATATTAGTTTGAGTGGAATGGAGCAGTCCATTTTAAACTATGTGAATGAACACCGGAAAGCAATTGGTAAACAAGCTTTGCAGATGATTGATATAGCTTCTGATGAAGCTAACGAACATAGTGTTGATATGGCGAAAGGAAAGACCGCTTTTGGTCATGATGGTTTTGAAAATCGTGTTGCTGTCATCACAAAAAATATCGGAAGAATTTCTGCTGCAGCAGAAAATGTTGCTTATGGCGAACTTACTGCACAGCAGGTTGTAGATGGTTGGCTGCACAGTCCGGGCCACAAGAAAAATATCGAAGGTGATTATACCTTAACCGGCATTGGCGTTGCCAAAGACAAGAACGGAACTATTTTTTATACGCAGATTTTCCTTCGCAAATAGTACCTTTCGCCAATGGATAAAGTAATTATTTCCGTAAAGAATCTTGTTAAAAAGTATGGTGATTTTGAGGCGGTGAAAGGTATTAGTTTCAATGTATATGAAGGAGAGATATTTGGTCTTCTCGGGCCAAACGGCGCAGGAAAATCTACCACTTTAGAAATAATCGAAACGCTTCGCGATAAAACAAGCGGTGAAGTAATCGTTGATGGATTGAATTTAGACGCTTCACCAAACGAAATAAAAAAAGTTATTGGCGTTCAGTTACAAACGGCAGGTTATTATCCTAACCTGAATTTATCCGAACTTATTACATTATTTGGAGGATTATATAATAAGCAGATTGATGCTTTACATTTACTCGATACCGTAAATCTTCGCGATAAAGCAAAGAATAAGTTTAAAGAATTAAGTGGTGGGCAAAAGCAACGTTTCTCTATTGCTACAACATTAATCAACAGGCCAAAAATTATTTTCCTCGATGAACCTACAACCGGTCTTGATCCGCAGGCAAGAAGAAATTTATGGGATTTGATAAGAGAAATAAGAGATAAAGGAACTACTGTTATCATTACCACGCATTATATGGATGAAGCGGAAATATTATGCGATCGTGTTGCCATTATTGATTCAGGTAAAATTATTTCAAATGCTTCTCCTGATCAGTTGATTGATGATCTTGTTGCAACCGGTTTTGAACGGCCAAAAGAAGTGAAGAAAGCAAACCTTGAAGATGTATTTATTCATTTAACCGGTAAACATTTGCGGGAAGAGTGAGCGATTATCAGTTACAAGTTTATCTCGTTACTAATTTCTCATTCATGATGTGAGTAAGATTTCAAATTTTAGTTTTTACTTTTTCTCTTTTTACTTTTTACTTTTCAGATTTCAAATTTCTATTTCCAGATTCTATAGACAATTCGTTATTCACCATTCATACTTTATATTTGAATCTATGGATGCAAAAAGAATTGCTGCAGAAAAAGCGGTTGAATATATAAAAAGTGGAATTACTGTTGGATTAGGCACCGGCTCTACGGCAAAGTTTGCTATTGAAAAATTAGGTTATAAAATTGTTTCAGAAGGATTGCAAATAAAAGCAGTTGCAACTTCCAAAGCTTCGGATGCTTTGGCACGATCAGTTAATGTCCCGATCATTCCGTTTTCCACGATTGATGCAATTGATATTACCATTGATGGTGCAGATGAAGTGGATGAAGATCTTAACCTCATAAAAGGTGGTGGCGGTGCTTTGTTAAGAGAGAAAATAGTTGCATCGAATAGTAAGCAATTGATAATTGTTGCAGATAATAAAAAACTGGTAAAGCATTTGGGGAAATTTCCACTGCCTGTTGAAGTAATTCCTTTTGGTTACGAAATGACGATTAAGAAACTTGAGAAACTGGGTTGCAAGCCAGTGTTGAGGAAGAAAGATGATGAGGTTTTTATGACGGATAATGGTAATTATATTATTGATTGTTCTTTCGGTAATATTCTTCATCCAAAACAATTACATGATGATATAAATGCCATTGTAGGTGTTGTGGAAAATGGTCTTTTTATCAACATGGCAAACAAAGTAATTATTGGATTTGAAGATGGACATACAAATATTTTAGAACGAACACAATAAGAAATAAGCTTTAAGGGTGAGTATGTCTAAAAAAGATGATTATTATTCCGAACGTACAAGTGAGTGACACAACCGGCGATGACCAAAGAAGAGAAAGCCGGTGCAATAAACTTTCATAATCTCCATAACACTGAAATGAAAAACAAAATCTTTACGCATCTTTTCATCGTTTTTTTTATTGCCTCTTATAGTTGCAATAACCCAACAAATTCTGCGCATGAAGAAAATTCTTCAGAC
The DNA here is from genome assembly GCA_023440945.1 of Bacteroidota bacterium. Lineage (GTDB taxonomy): Bacteria > Bacteroidota > Bacteroidia > Chitinophagales > Chitinophagaceae > JAEZRL01. Next base: position 85 of record JAEZRL010000157.1, on the reverse strand, counting down.
CGTTTGCAAACAGACAGCCCTGCATGGTGGGCAATGACAGGATTCAAAAAAGTAGACAGCATCAATCCTATTCTTAGTGCTGGTC
>JAEZRL010000121.1 GCA_023440945.1 Bacteroidota bacterium | reverse complement strand
GATGATTATAAATCTCAGCCTTCAGGAAATGCGGGTTCAAGGATCGGTTGTGGTGTTATTAAGCAATAAGTTTTTTCTACAACTTCTAAATAAAAAAGCCTCTGATTGGATTATGATCAGAGGCTTCTTTATTTAATTTCCTTAATAAATTAATACAATGCTTTCCATGCAGCTTCGTATTTGTCGCCTTTCTTCCATGTGGGCTGCTGGGGGTTATCGGCGATATTTTTGGCACTGAGAATAAATGAACGGATGTATTTCATCGCATAATTAAGATTCATATTACCTACTTCATCACTCAATTGATGATAATATTTCATGATCTCCTGGTCGAAACTTTTGAAACCTAAACTAAAAGTTGGAGCAGGAATTCCTTTCACTGCAAGATTTACATTATCACTTCTGTCAAACAGATTTTGCTCGGGTGCAGGATCGCTTACTGCAGTTAGTCCATAAGCAGCACAAGCTTTTTTTATATCATCATCTGCTGATGTTCTTCCTAATCCAACAACTGTAACAATCGTGGTATCATTGTAACTTGCATTATCAATATTCAAATTATAAACCATTTGTTTCAATGGAATAACGGGATTGTCTGCAAAATATTTACTTCCCCATTCACCCATTTCTTCTGCTGCATAAGCAATAAATAAAACAGAGCGTTTTGGCGGACGTTGTGAAAAATATCTTGCAGCATCCATAACGGCTGTAACGCCAATCGCATTATCTCTTGCACCATTGTAAATACTATCGGTTTTTCCATCCTGTGTTACTGCTTGTTTTGCTACACCGAGATGATCGTAATGTGCTGTAAGAACGATAAACTGATCCTTTAACTGTGGATCAGTTCCTTCAATCCAACCGATAACATTTTTCGCCTGAACCTTTGCAGGTGCTGATGTTTCGGAAGCTTCTTCGGATTTTCTTCTCCGTGGTGTAAATTCAAACGGTTGAAAATAATCAGTAGTGTTTGGCGCTTCTTTCACTCCGAAACTCCTGAATGTTTCAGCTATATATTTTGCGGCGATATTTATTTCAGGACGAAGTGTACTTCTGCCCATTAATTCATCAGAGGCAAGAAAGCGTAAGGGCAGTAAACCAACTTCAGGTGTAATGATATTATTTATTTCTGCTGTATCGTTACGCTGCGCTGAAACATTTAATTGAAGAATGCAAATGGTAATAACCGTTAATAATCTTTTCATTTCGTTCTGTTGCTTTTTTATGGATGATTTTTATACCTGATTAAACTGCAATATCAAAAACTTATTCTATTAAAAGATAAAGCATGAAATAAAAACTCTTTTTTAAAATAGTGCATGAATAAGAATTAACAAAAAGTTGCTTCTATTAAGAATAACATCTTGTCACTCACTGGTTACTTTTGATTTTTTAGAGACATTATCAAACCCACCTGCATATATGAATTTCAATCTGTCTGACATTCCTGATCGCACACCACAGCCACGCAATTTTGGTATAACCATGATTGCCGATAAAGGGCTGAGTATTGCAGAAACAGAAGACCTTTTGTCTATTGCGGCGCCTCATATTGACATGGTAAAGCTGGCGTTTGGGACAGCTATGGTAATGCCTTCACTGGAGGAAAAAATAAGAATATATCAATCGAATAATATTTCTGTTTTCTTTGGCGGATTACTTTTTGAAGCATTCGTTATTAGAAACCAATTTGATGACTATGTAAAAATGCTGGACCGCTACGAGATTCGCTGCACAGAAATTTCGGATGGAGCTATCAATATTTCGCATGAAGAAAAATGCAATTATATACACACTCTTGCACAACGAGGAATGGTTGTAAGCGAAATTGGTTCTAAAGATAAAGACAAGGTAAAAGTTACTCCGCCTTATAAATGGATTGAATTGATGCAGCAGGAGTTGGAGGCAGGTGCGAGCTACATAATTGCGGAAGCAAAGGAAGAAGGAAATGAAGGCATATATCGTAATTCAGGAGAAGTACGGGAAGGTTTAATTGATGAAATTCTAACAAAGATTCCTGCTGAAAAAATTATTTGGGAAACGCCAACTAAAGAACAACAACTATTTTTTATAAAGCTTCTTGGCTGTAATGCCAATCTTGGGAATATTCCACCTAGAGAAGTTATTTCCCTGGAGACAATGCGGATAGGACTGCGAGGGGATAGTTTTCACTTCTTCTTAAATGGTGATCAAAAAGCGGTGATTTAATTTCTAAAATTCTGTTCCGGTTGGAGGGGATAGCAACCGATAGGGGAAATTCCGTTTCAGTTGGTAGGGACAGCAACCGATAGGGGAAAGATAAAGAAGCTATAAACTGCAATTTTGGCAAATTATATCCTGAAACGACAAAAAACAGAAGTTTTTTTTGGTAACAACGAGGTAATAAGAAGGTAATAACAAGGTACGAACAAAACAGGTGTGAGAAGGTAGAAAAAAGGCGTGTTTTTATCCAAAAGGACAAACGGAATTTATGGCAGTTGAAGTTGTTTATTATTTCCGGATTGGGAGGATGATAAACCTAAGGAGGAAAGTTATCATTTAAATAAAAACCCTCTGCTAAAGAGGGCTTTCGGGTGGTCAAAAAAAAAGGTGTTCCTCAATTATGGGAAAATACCAAGTTCAGCATAAGAAGTTCCTACTTTATTGATTGCAACAACATACGCTGCGGTACGCATATTTGGTATTTCAGGATTTGATTTCCACACATCCATTATTTCATGAGTGGCTTCTATCATGGTTTCTTCCAAACCGCTATGCACAAGATCGGCTTCGCTGGCGCCATGTTCAATAAATAATCTTTCCCTTTCGCCTACTGTTTTCCCGGTCAGTTCTTCTATCTGCCCTAAAATATGTTTGTTCATATTTTCGGTAAAACGTTTTTCCATACGTCCGTAACGCACGTGGCTTAAGTTCTTCAGCCATTCAAAATAAGAAACGGTAACACCCCCGGCATTCAGGTACATATCAGGAATAACGATCACGCCTTTTTTTGCCAATATTTCATCGGCTTCAGGTGTTAATGGTCCGTTCGCCGCTTCACCTATCAGCTTTGCTTTTACACGTGCAGCATTTTCTCCATTGATAACATTTTCAAGTGCAGCAGGAATCAATATATCACACTCGAGTTCCAAAGCCTCAGCCGTATTTTCAATGTTCTTTGCACCTTTAAAATTTAAAATAGAGCCGGTTTGCTTACGATGTTGAAAAACTTCTTCTACATCTAGACCATTCTCATCGCAGATAGCACCTTCAAACTCTGCAATAGCAATAACTTTAGCACCATTTTGCCGGAAGAACTTTGCAGTGTGATAACCCACATTTCCAAGTCCCTGTACGATAATTCTTTTGCCCTTCACACCTGTTGTCATTCCTAAACGCTGCATAATATCCGGCATGTTGCAAACTTCCCGTATGCCATAAAAAACCCCGAGACCGGTTGCTTCTCTACGGCCACGAACACCGCCTTGTGTAACAGGCTTACCAGTAACACAACCCATTGCATCTACTTCCCCCGGGTGCATTGCAGTATAAGTATCAAGAATCCAGGCCATTTCCCTTTCACCTGTACCATAATCAGGTGCAGGAACGTCGGTGCCCGGCCCAATAAAATTTTTCTTTACTAACTCTGAAGTATAACGTCTCGTGATTTTCTGCAGTTCAAATTCGCTGTATTTACGCGGACTTATTTTAATACCGCCTTTAGCACCGCCAAACGGCACATTTACAATAGCGCACTTATAAGTCATTAATGCTGCAAGCGCCATCACTTCATCCTGGTCAACCGCTTCGCTAAAACGGATACCACCTTTACAAGGCGTTTTATGATGCGAATGCTGTACACGATATGCTTCTATCACTTCAATAGAACCATCATCCCTTCTTATAGGGAACTTCATTTTATAAACCGCGTTGCACACTTTAATTTGTTCCAGTATACCCGGTTCCCATTTTGTAAAACGTGCAGCCTTATCAAAGCTCCTCAGCACGTTCTCAAAAAAACTATAATTCTCTTCTGGCATGCTATATATTTTAAATGTTATTTATTTGGCAAGCATTAGCAACCATACTCAACTTTTGTTGTGTCATTCACTTCAACGCCTTATTCGCTATAGAGCAGGTGAAGATTTAATCTTTCTCACCTCTTTCTAATTTCTTGATTCTTTTATCAAGACTAAAAAGATATACAAATACACCAACAAGGATGGTGACGATAACAGCCACCACAACGTAAATTTTACCGTTGCTGCGCATAATATCTGCAGTAGGTTGCGCTGTATCGTTTACATCTTGTGCAAAAGCGAGAACACCGATTATTGAGAATGCAAGAACAAGACCGAATCTTTTTAACTTATCCATTGGTATAGAGTTTTTCCTGATAAATACGGAGGCGTATTCTTAAAGTAGATATCCAAACACCTAATAAGGTCCAGCCAATAATAGCCGGATACCAAACAAGGCGCATATTTGTATCAAGGTCTGTAGGATTTAAACCGGGGTTTCCTTCACTGCCCAAACCACCCGGATGCAGTGATTCCGTTAAACGGGGTAATATCCAGATTGTAGGAAATAACATGCAAAATGCAAAGATGTTATACACCGCACTAATCTTTGAACGTTTATCTATATCTGTAAGCGAACCACGTAAAATAAAGTAAGCGAAATAAATAAGCAAAGCAATGGCAGCGCCGTTTTGTTTGGGGTCGCCACTCCAGTATGCGCCCCATTGATAGTTTGCCCATATAGCGCCGGTAATAATGCCTAAAACGCCAAACACTAAACCTGTTCTGGCATATTCAACTGAATAAAAATCGTGCAGAGGGTTTTGAGAGCGTAAGTACTTAACAGCATACACAACCGAAGTGATGAACATGATCATCATACCAAACCACATGGGTACGTGGAAGAAAAGGTTTCTAACCGACTCCTGCATTCGGTCGTCGAGCTTAGGTATATGAACAAAAAATCCATAAATGCAGGTATAGAGTAATAAAACAAACGATAAGATCTTCCACCAGGATCGTTGCATGATTAAATCGTTTTAGTGATGCAATCGTTGAAGTTAATTTTTACATATCAATTATTGCGCTGCAAAATTAGGGGAAAGCATATTAACAAACACCTGTTAGTTTTTTTTATTATTTCTAGAAACAGTTGTTGTTTTCTACATATAGAAGAAACACTTCTTAAATGAAGCAAGTTTTTTAGTGAAGGTGTTTAGCGATACATAAAGTGATATTCAATAAAAGTTCTGATATAAACAATAAATTCAGAATTTAATTCTAAAAATTTTTACTTTTACCATATAATTGTCGGAAATGGAGATTAATTTAGATAATATAGACATCCAGATACTGAAGTTGATGCAAACAAATGCCCGCATCTCCAATGCGGAACTGGCAAGAGAATTGAGCATGGCACCTTCAGCGGTTTTGGAAAGAGTAAAAAAGCTGGAACAAAAAAAAGTGATCACAGGTTATTATACACAAATTGAGCCTGCAGCAGTTCATCAGAAATTACTGGCATTTATTTTTATAAAATCTTCAGAAGGGTTTTCGTGTAATAGCAAAACGGCGCAGGCATTAGCAAAGATTCCCGAAGTGCAGGAAGTACATCATATAGCAGGAGAAGATTGTTTTTTGATAAAAGTGCGTACAGAAGATTCTGCTTCGTTGATGAATTTTATGCGCAACCAGATGCAAAAAATTCCAAACATTGCATCTACAAAAACAACCATCGTTCTTGAAACTGTAAAGGAGCAACAACAAATAGTTCTTCCAAAAAAATAATTATGCGAAACATAGAAAGGAAAAATACACCGGCTTTAATGGTAATAATTGCCTTTGCAACGGTATATATAGTATGGGGTTCCACTTATTTTTTTATACAACAGGCACTCGAGCACATCCCTGCTTTGCTGTTAGGTTTTATGCGATTTGCTACAGCAGGACTTTTATTGCTGATATGGTGTAAGATACAAGGGGAAGATATATGGCAATTACAACAAATAAAACATGCAGCAATAAGTGGCTTGTTGATGTTATTCATAGGCAATGGTGTAGTTATATGGGTTGAACAATTTTTACCAAGCTCTTTGGTAGCTGTGCTTGTTTCTGCTGCGCCGCTATGGTTTGTTTTGCTGGATAAAAGCAAATGGAAAATAAATTTTAAAAGTCGCGAAACCATTATCGGTATTGTTGTTGGATTTATTGGTGTTATTCTGTTGTTTAGTGAAAGTGCTGTTTCTGTTGCTCATTCAAAAAATAATTTATTGCAGATCAGCGGCCTTGCATTACTTGTTATTGGATCTATAAGCTGGTCCGGCGGGTCACTTTATGCAAAATATAAATCAACCGGTTCAACAACAGTAAATACAGCCTGGCAAATGTTTGCAGCAGGTATGGCTTTTTTACCTTTCAGCCTGCTTCATCATGAGTTTGATAATTTTCATTGGCAGGTCGTTAGCATTCATTCATGGTTAAGTTTATTGTTCCTCATATTTCTGGGTTCATTGGCAGCTTACAGCGCGTATGTATGGTTGCTGAAAGTAAAAACCGCTACACAAGTAAGCACTTATGCTTATGTAAATCCTGTTGTGGCTGTATTATTGGGAGTATTTTTTGCCGGAGAAAAAATGAGTTTACTTCAAATTATCGGCCTTGCAATTATACTGGGAAGTGTATTGCTGATTAACCTTGCAAAATACCGTCTTCAGCAAAAGGAGGATAAACAAATAAAGCTGAAGAAAAAGGTGATGATGATATAAGGAGTAAAAGTGTTACTTATGTTTTTTGTCTTTTTTTTCTAAATATTAAGAGGAACAGTTTGACTGCTATCCCTTGAGTTAGAAACAACTTTTTTAATGATACTGATAATAGCACTACCATTTAAAACAAAGAAATAAAAATCATATTTATTGAGTATTATATTTGCATCGTGAAAAAATGGGCAGCCATAATTCTTTTTTCTGTTTACTTATTTGGTGCTACTGATGCGTACCAGGTATTAAAGCTGCCTTTGTTGATAACGCATTTCATCCAACATAAAGAAGAAAGTCCAAACATTACTATCACTGCTTTTTTAAAGATGCATTATTGTCTTGATGTTGGGATAGACAGCGATTACCAGCAGGATATGAAACTGCCTTTTAAAACACATGAAACAGAATGTTGTCTTACCATTGCTACCATTATAACGGAGCCTGTTGAATTAAAGGCGAAAGCACCTGAAAATGCTTTGGAAAAGTACCGTCTCAAAAACGAAAATGTTCCCGTATATACTGCGTATAATTCTATTTTCCAACCTCCCCGGCTTGCTTAAATAACTCCATTTTTATTTGGTTCTATTCGTTGTGCAGTACCTATTAAAGTTGTTGCTGTAATGTTCATTATGTAGTAACAAGTATTCTTTCATAATGCTGCATAGCGAACAGAAAGTACAAGTGAGTGCTCAGGCCTCGAAACGTTTTTTAAGGAGTTCGCGAATCTCCTTCGTCGATTTGACACAACTAGGCTGAGCAGTAGTGCTTAAGCTCGTATCTCAGAAAAATTATTTCTCAATTAAAAAGAGAAGCATGTTACATGCTATTATCCGTTTTTCGATAAAGAATAAACTGATCATTGGATTATTTATACTTGGGTTGATTGCTTATGGCAGTTATTCTATTACACGGCTGCCAATTGATGCAGTGCCCGATATTACCAACAACCAGGTACTTGTTATAACTTCTGCGCCCAGTTTAAGTGCACCGGATGTTGAACGTTTTATAACGGTGCCGGTTGAACAGGCCACCCGTAATGTACCTGGCATTATTGAGCAAAGAAGTTTTTCGCGTTTTGGGTTAAGTCTTGTTACAATTGTTTTTGAAGATAAAACAGATGTGTATTGGGCGAGACAACAGGTTAGTGAAAGATTGATGCAAGTGCGTCAGCAAATTCCGGAAGGAATGGGCGAACCTGAACTTGGGCCTGTAACAACCGGACTTGGAGAAATATTTCAATATGTTGTTCGTGCAAAGCCAGGTTATGAAGGCAAGTATGATCTTGCTGCTTTAAGAGATATACAGGATTGGATAGTAAGAAGACAATTGTTGGGAACAGAAGGTGTTGCCGATGTTAGCAGTTTTGGCGGTGCTGTAAAACAATATGAAGTAGCGATCAATCCGGCTAAGCTGCAGGGTTTTCAGTTGGGCATACAGGATGTGTTTAATGCAATTGAGCAAAACAATCAAAACGCCGGTGGTGCTTATATTGAAAAAGGGGACAATGTTTTATTTATAAGAACAGAAGGCCTTGCAAAGAATCTTGAAGACATCGGCAATATTGTAGTAAAGCAAATAAATAGCAGCATTCCTGTTTTAATAAAAGATGTTGCTGAGGTAAAGATGGGAACGGCCGTGCGTTATGGTGCAACCGTGTATAACGATAAAGGTGAAGTGGCAGGTGCAGTTGTAATGATGCTGAAAGGTGAAAATAGCAACAAGGTTATAAGCAACATCAAGAACAAGATAAAAGAGATAGAAAAAACGTTGCCCGAGGGTGTAGTGATAGAACCCTTTCTTGATCGCACAAAAATGGTGAGCCATGCTATCAGCACAGTAGAAAGAAATCTTTTGGAAGGTGCACTGATAGTTGTATTTGTGCTGGTGATCTTTCTTGGTAATATGCGTGCAGGTCTTATTGTTGCATCAGTCATTCCTTTATCCATGCTTTTTGCGGTAATAATGATGAACCTGTTTGGCGTGAGCGGAAACTTGATGAGTCTTGGGGCACTTGATTTTGGTTTGCTGGTAGATGGGGCTGTTATCATTGTTGAAGCGGTTATGCATACACTGCATGACAAATTATTTGGTGGTAAAAAACTTGTTACTGTTTCGCGGCAGCAGATGAATGCAGAAGTAGAAAGATCAGCAAGTAAAATGATGAATAGTGCAGCGTTTGGACAGATCATTATTCTTGTGGTTTACCTGCCTATTTTATCACTGCAGGGCATTGAAGGAAAGATGTTCAGACCGATGGCTGAAACAGTTTCCTTTGCTATCCTGGGTGCACTTATTTTATCGCTTACCTATGTACCCATGATGAGCAGTTTATTCCTTAGTAAAAAAATACAAAATAAAGTATCATGGGGCGATCGCATGATGAATGGAATACAACGTGTTTATCAGCCCGCATTAAAAAAAGCATTGCGAATTCCCGTTGTTATTATTACATCAGCTTTTGTATTGTTTGGTATCGCCGTAATTATTCTTTCCCGTTCAGGCGGTGAATTTATTCCGCAACTGGAAGAAGGCGATTTTGCAGTAGATACACGGTTACTCACAGGTTCATCTTTAACCAACACCATTCAAACAACAGAAAAAACAGCAGGCATTTTATTAAAGAAGTTTCCTGAAGTAGAAAAGGTTGTTACCAAGATAGGTTCAGGTGAGATTCCAACCGATCCCATGCCACTTGAAGCCGCAGATATGATGGTAATATTGAAAGATAAAAAAGAATGGACAAGCGCAAAATCATTCCCTGAATTAGCGAATAAAATGAGTGAAGAGTTGCAGGCTGTTCCCGGTGTAGCAACGGGTTTTCAATTTCCGGTTCAAATGCGTTTTAATGAGTTGATGACAGGTGCAAGACAGGATGTTGTATGTAAGATATTTGGTGATGATCTTGATACACTTGCGCGTTATGCTGATAAGCTGGGTAACATTATTCTAACGGTTGAAGGTGCAAGAGACCTGTACACGGAAACAG
>JAEZRL010000470.1 GCA_023440945.1 Bacteroidota bacterium | reverse complement strand
GAATCAAAGAATGTTGTAATGGTAGAGGCCCATTGGGGCCAACGTTCTTTTTCTAACTGTAAAAGGCGTTGTAAACTTCTCCAGTAACCAATAGGAAGGTCATAAAAACGTTGAATGCCAAAACGCTTAGCTGCACGAAATGTAAAAAGTGCACCATCTTCATAACAATAAACTGCCTCGGCCGCATGCCCTTCTGTTTTTTGTATAAAACGAGCAACTCTTTTATCGAGGTTGCGATATACTTCATCAATACAAAATGGGCCTTTTTCGTGTTCAATCAATTTTGAAAATCCTGTTTTTGAAGCTGCTAACCTACCTGCTTCACGTAAAGGAAATGTTGTTGTATAAGGGCGAAGAAATGCATCGTAATGTCTTCTCTTTAGTTCAGAAAAAATTTTTAAAGAGCTCATCTTATCCCATATACTTCCCGGGAACGATGTTATAGTTGTATAAAATCGGGATAATAGTTCAGCTTCTGCAAAGCCCTTCACAGCAGCACGGACATTTGCATTGCCTGTAGGATGAGAAAGAATCAACATTGTTGAATTAATTTTGATTCACCACGCTTTTTAAAAGAGTAATATATTTTGATATAAAGATGGAAGGCAAAAACTCGTTTACTCTTTCTTTTGCTTTTATCACTTGTAGCTTTCTTAACGAATCATCTTCCAATAAACGGATCATTTGAACAGCAAGAGCATCTTCATCTCCATTGGGAAAATACAATCCTGCATCTTCAACACATTCTTTCAAACCTCCTTTTTCTGCAACAATCATATTTTTACCTGCAGCCATCAATTCAAGAGCAACTACTCCCATTGGTTCGTACCACTCAGAAGGTATGATGGCGATCCTGCACTTATTAATCCAGTCTCTTAATTCTTGCCCTGTTTGTTTGCCTGTAAATATTACAGCTTTAGATATTGTAAGTTCTTTTGCTAACTGCTCCATTTTTTGTTTCAAGTCGCCGTCTCCAATTACCAAAAGCCTTAGTGAACATTTTTTTGAAAAATAGACTTTAGCAAACGCTTTTAATAAAGTGGCAACTCCCTTTTCGCTCACAATCCTTCCGAGGTAAAGAAAATCATAGTGTGTATCGTCAGTTTGATTGTTTGAAAATTGATTAGCAGGAAAAGGATTGTAAATATGTATTTGTCTTGGTAAGGGCTGTATTTCAAGCATCCATTTTGTAATAGCTATATTTTTTGTAACAATGTATTTTGCGAATATTTGCCTGAGTAAGAGTTTGCCTCCATCTTTTATCCCTTTTTTCCAACCATTCAAACGATAATGATATAAGAAAGAAGGAAGTGGTTTTAATGGTGCTTTTTTTCCATCAGCCCAGCCTAATCCATCAATACAGGAAACCTGGTAACCTATGTGTATCCATATAAAAGGTTTTCTAAATAATAATATCCATGGCTGTAAGGCTAAACTTGCTCCGTTAAATAAAATTATATCCGCCCATTTTACTAAAGCAATGCGTTGTTTTTTTAATGGGTTGCGTATTACTTTAAATGAAAACTGTTCGCTTTCATACCCAGAAGTTTTAGTAACAACCTTTACATCAATGCCATTTTCAATAAAGCCTTTTGCAAGGGTTAATGAAACTGTTTCAAGCCCGCCAATAGCCGGATAAAAACTATGAGAGTATAAAAGAACTTTCATGTTTGCTTTTACTGGTAACCCTTAGGAGCACTTTTCAATAGGTCAAGAAATTGCATTTCCAACTGGTGCTTACGGTAAATGTTTTTTACAAATAAAGAAGCTGTTAATTCAAACAGATGCCTTATTATGAGCACTAGTGGCCAAACAATAAATATGCTGATAGGATGATGACGTTTAAAATATCTTAATCTTCCCTGATGCGATTGTTTAGCACGTGATGCAGACCAGGCTGAAATTGAGTTTTGATTATCGTGTATAACAGCATCTGTACGAATAACACCCATCAGCCAACCTGCTTTTCTAAGTCTTTTTGCCCAATCAATATCACAATCTGAAAAAGGAAATAATGCAGCATCAAAACCACCTGAGGTTTTCCATGCATTTTTCTTAACCAGCAAAGGACTTGTATAAACTACATCCATTTCGCTAAATGCAATTCCCTTATCATTTACTTTCCATTTATACTTAATTGCTTCTAATTTAAGAAGCTGCACTACGTTTTTTCCCAAGGCAAAATTAAGTAAGGATGGAAATGCTTGTCCCACACCTGCAGGTGAACCGTCTAATTTTTTTACAGTAAAACCACACGCACCAAGCGCTTTGTTTTTTTCAAGTTGTTCTAAAGCCTGTAAAAGTGGTTCAGAACTTAACAACTGGTTATCTGTTTCGTAAATAAGCAAATATTTCAAATGGCGATATTTTTTATCAGCATAAGCAGCACATATATTTACACCTGCAGCAAAAGAATGGTCTGCTTCTTCTTTTGCTATAATAATTTTTAAAGGAATTGATGATTGGCTGCGTTGTTGTTCAAGCCATTGAAGACTTCCATCCGTAGAACCTGCTTCAAAAACAATAATTATACATTGATCTTTAAAAGAAGATGTTGTAATCCATTTAAGAGCTTTAATGCATTCTTGCAAGAGCAAAATGCGATTGAAAGAATTAATAAGAATAGCAATATTTACGTTTAACATGAATACTGTTTTGAATGTCTTTTAAAAACTTTTTTGCGATCGCATAAACTTCAATTTCTTTTTTAGCAGCAATTGCTGCTAATCTTGCTCCTTCTATGTTTTTAAAATCAACTTCAAGAATTATTGCTGAACGTAAAGTATTTGAAGAAAAACCGATATTATTTTTATCATATCCCTGATGTATAAAAGGTGCGGCAACCGGAACGCCATGAGATAAAAATGCACTCACACTTCCACTTTTTCCTAAGGCGTGTCTTGGAACAGGTGTAATGCCAATTGTACAGCTTTTTAAGAGCTTTGATAATCTTGGTGGTGCAAGAAATCCGGCATATTTTACTTTGTTACTGAAGTGTACAATCTTTTCTATCTCTTTTTTTAAATGCAGCATTTTCGCTTCTGCGCCACCTATCAGCAAAACTTCAAAAGGCATATTTTTTTCAACAAGCTGTTTACCCAAAGCTGAAAGAAATGATAAAACCGGTTTTATATTTCCTGCCTGGCTAAAAAAACCTATCCTAAAAAAGGATGTATCGAATTCATCCCTCGCATCATTTCTAACTTTAATGTTTGAAAACAATGGAAGATCTAAAGTAATAAATCCTAAAGCCTGCAAGCGTGAAAGATATTCAGGGATATGGGTATGAATAACTTTTGGATCAATTGATTTTAACAGGTGTTTGATAAGATGCTTTTGTAAAACGCTGATAAATTTCCTATAAATATTTTCTCCTTCTATCCATGTTTCATGAATCATGATGTGGACGTTGCTTCTTCTGCATAGTTTTTTTAAATAAAAAGCCATCAATAAAGGCAAGCCCTTTGGATGAAATGAATACGGCCCGAATTGAATGCTTATCCATTCCGGTTTAAAACTTTGTATAAATGCTATAGCATCTTTATAACGTTGTCCATTTGAATAACTGAAGGGAATCCTTACAACATTCACTTTTACATGATTTTCAAAATGCGTTCCCCTGAATGTTTTATCAATATACCAATCATTAATCGCAATTGCCGCAACTTCATGTCCATAATGAGCTAACTCTTCCGCTAAACAATAAACATAATCACCTATGCCATCATAGCCGGGTTTTAAGGAGCCGCAGATGAAAGCAATTTTCATTAATAAAAAAGGGTTGGGATTAAAAAGTTAAGCAGTTACTCTAACATTACTTCCACTTATACTGAATATTTTATTATTGCATGTTAACTGGTCAAGAAAGCGGGAAGCTACCTTTTTTGTAGTATAATTTCTTATCCACTCATATTGTGCTTGCTGAACAGTTTCTAATTGTAAAAAGGATATCCTATTTATTTTATTTAAAAGATCATTTTTATCAGAATAAGAAATGCAGTTTGTTTCATTTAAACCCAAAGGAGCACATAAGGAGTTTTTTTTATCAAGATGTTTGAAACATAAAATGGCACCTTTTGCAGCATATTCATAATGCCTTAAACAATCCCATCCTTCTCTTTTTGTTGTGATACCAAATTTGGATCTCTTAACATCGGCATAATATTCCTCTTCGTTTTGAAAAGCCGGCTGCCATTTTCCAAGTTCAGCCAAATGATTTTTTGAAAATAGTCCTGTTAGATCAGGGTCTACATTATAATCCACAAACTCTTGTGTTTTATTTTGTAATGGAATTTCTTCTATAAGTTGTTCAGGGATAGACATAGATATTGGAAAAATTTTCGCGGGTTTTTTCAAAACTTTTGAGAATAACTTATTACAAAAAGGAAAATGTTGTTTCGATATTCCATATAGCTCTGCTGTATTCTCATATTCTCTTTTAAAGTAAATCACTTTCGATACAGGATAGAAGTAAATCCACGGTCTTATTTTCAGATTGTATGAGTTGTTATAAAAAGGAAACAAAGAAGTTATATCATAACCATCTACAATGCAAATCGAACTTCTTTTTTTTGGATGAATTGTTTTATAGATTTTATGAAATAATTCGAACTGGTGAAAAATATCCGTGATAATTATTAAATCATTTTCTTCAATATTTTCCTGCCAGAACGTTCTTTTACCTTTTGCTTCTGATTCATCACTCAATAATTTATAAAGTGTATTTCCTTTGCTGCCTGTTTTTTTCAAATCATCTTTTAATGCATCTGCATACATGTAATCCATCCTTGGGATATCAATTACGGTTATGCCTTCAATAGAGCGCAGGCCATGAAATAAGCCATCAGTTACATAATTGGGAATGGAATTATTAAGAAATAATATTCTCAAGTTTCTACAAATTAAGATAACAATAGGAGTACGAATAAATTTTTTATAGCTTACCGCCTGCGATAAAATCTACCTATAAAAGCGGATGTAAGAAGACCTAAACTTTTCAGCTTAAGTTGAACTACATTATAATTGGCAATAGGATATGTTGCGTAAGACCAGAATAATTTTTCCGCTAGTGAAGGAGGCTGGCCTTTAAGGGCATACCAGATAAAATTTTTTTTCCAGGGTTTTGGGCTACCGGTAGCATGAGACATTGTCCATCCGCCCTGGGCAAAATCCATTGCTTCCGGCCCCATCTCACTGATAGCAGATTCTGTGCACATAACAGAAATATTCAGTGCATCCTGGTCAAGAAAACAAAAAGGTTGCGTTTTGTCAAATGACCAGATCCTTTTCGGATCTGCATGATATTCTTCAATTCCAATCTGTATAAATTCTTTCCACGTATTTAAAAATTCAAAGTCTTGCTTTGCCACCCCACAAAAACCTCCGCTGATATAAGATTGAAGTGTATGTTTTATTTCCCTGTTATAACGCTTGATTATTTTAGTCCATTCCATCCTAATGGGATGAGTTGCAGGTTTATCGTTATGCACATCTTCATGTACAAGTGCGACGCCGTGACTTATCCAGTTTTCAAAAAACAGCCAATTACATTTTACAACGATGTCTGGGTCAAAATACACAATTCCTTTCGCATCTTTTGCCGGCCCTTCCAGCAACTGTAGCATGAACGAAGGTTTGTAATTAGTAAGATGATAATCTGTGTTCAATGGCATAAAATGGACATACAAATCTTCTGCTACTTTATAAGAGGAAGCATCTTTCCATTCAGTAAATTCATTCTTTTTTGCACCTGCTGTCCATGGAGGAAGACTTCCTCTATAACCTACATAAATACTGCCTTTGAACCCATTTTGATAAAGAGAATTTATCAAAGAAGCAACACCATAATGATAATGTTTTTCAAACAGGGTACAGATAACGGAATTCATGGGGTGTGATCTTTATTTGCAGCAATACATTTAAGGAAACCGAAAGTTGTGTACATTATCAATTGCACTGCGCTTACTGAAACAATATTAAATATAAGGATGCCACGCAGGGAAGAGATGTTGAGAAAAAGCGCTCCAATAATAATAGCAATTATCTCAATGGAAATCGAAAAAAAAGGTTTTATTATCCATCCTCTGGCTGCACACAAAGCAAATGTTGAACCTGCAATTAAACTCAGTCCTGCACTTGCTATCACTAATACTAATTCTTTTTCAAGATTAGCGTATTCCGAACCTAATACCCACAAGACTTCTGATGGAAAAAGAGAAACGCCTGTAATAATAAAAGCAACTAACAGAACAAGTGCTATTTGAATTTGAAGGTAACGGTTAAGAAGCAGTTTTGAGTGATTTGGCAGACGTGCGAATCTGGGTGAAATTATTGTTGAAAAAAGAACGGTGAAAATATTAAGCACTACTGCCAACCTTCCTAAAGCACCTACCTGCGCAATTGATTTTACCGAACCAAAAATCGAGATTAGCCATATTGAAATTTGTCCGGAAACGGAGTAATAAATTGAACCTGGAAGTATACGTTTAACAAACTGCAGAATCTCTTTTTTTACTTCAGGGTTAGCATCTTTTTTATAATCAGCATGAACAAAAGCTAATTTGCGTAATTGCAAGTTTGTCCATAACTGTGGTATAAATGCGATTGCCAGTGCTATAAAGGAAAATGGAAAAGCAATTAATAGCAGTGATACAAGAAATAGCCTGCTAACATTTGATATGATCTGTATTTTTTGCAGGGCTATAATATTCTGTTGCAGTTTCGGAACCACTTCAAGAATATTTCCTGATAGAGAGGCATAAAATACAAGTACAAGTGCTGATGAAATACGTAAGCATATTATGACGGTTGCTCCATGTGAATGCAGCATATAAAAAAGTACAGGCAACGTAAGAACCAAACTTAGGAGCGCCATTTTTTTTCTTAATGCCATACCGGATGAAAGAACTACACCAAGCTTTTCGCGGTCTTGCCAAACTCTTCCTCCAACAGACATTACACCTGGAGAGATGCCACCATCAGCTAATAAAATCATCGTGCCTAACATAGTAGTTGCTAAAATGTAAAAACCATATTG
>JAEZRL010000461.1 GCA_023440945.1 Bacteroidota bacterium | reverse complement strand
ATGGCTTCCAGCACTGTTACCTGTTCATTTGGTATGGTAACCAAACCGGGGTTGTTAACCTCACCCAATACGGTTACGTGAAAATTTAAATAACGCACATTTACAATAGGGTCAAACAAAAGCTTCTTATCCGTTAATTGTTGGGTAATCTGCTCTTTCAACGCTTCCTTGCTCAGGCCAATTGCTTTTATCCTGCCCAGCATAGGAAAATCTATATACCCTTCCTGGCTTACCAAGTAACCAACAGCCTGTGCCAAAGTATTGCTACTAAGATAGGAAGTGGTAGAAGGTGTATTGGCCGAATTAAACACAGCGGTTACTTCCGGACTTAAGCTGCTAACTGATATACTCAACAGATCACCTTTTTGAATCACAGGCTCTAAACCATCGGCCGTAGCGTTAAGTACTGTATCCGATATATTATTAAAATAAGTAACCTTTTTTGTATTAATGCAGGAAATGCTGAACAACATATATGTACTTAATACTGCAAACAATGAGAAACCTAATCTTTTTGTGGTCATGAAAAGGGCTTAAGTGTTAAACATAGATGGCATAATAATTCTTCTAAGTAAATAAATACGCTGAAGCTTTTGAAAAAGCTGTTGATAAAAACCAACAGCTTTTTGGATAGGATTATAATTATGCCGGATAATAATTTAAGGTACTTTAAATATGTTTTAGTTCTATACTGCTATTTATTCAACAGTGAGAAACTTCATTTGTAATTATAATTCAATGCATCACTTCAACTTCCATACATCACCTTCACCTCTTTGTTAATTACAGGCTTGTAAATTATTTCAAGGCTTTCCTCTTTCACTTCTGCTATCATAGTATAACCAAGAGAAGGTAAAGCCACTTTAATTCTTTTATTATAAATTCCTACAACTTCTCCTTCGTACATGCTAAAAGGCCCTTTTATTATCCTGACGTTATCATTGACATTTACATGACTTTTTTCAATAGAAACAATTTTATACTCCTCCAAAAATTCTTTTATTATTTCAATCTCTTCATCTTTAATAATAGCGGGTTTACTTAACCAATATACAAGATTGATAACCCCAACTGTTTCTTTTACAGGAACAAACTCTCCTTCCTCAAGTTGTACAAATACGTAGGAAGTAAATAATGGAACCATTACTTCTTTCCGACGGTCTGCCCACTGTCTTATACAACAATTCAAAGGGCAATAATTTTCTATCTTTTTTTTTGTCAGTAAGGAAGCCACCTTTTTTTCCCAGTTAGGTTTGGTATAAACTGCATACCACTTTTTTGGCATCGGTATAGTATTTCAGATTAACGAATGAATGCGAAGATTTTATTGTGGGCAAAGCTGCGCTACTCCCAATTACGAGACCATTTTTTTAGCATTATAAAAACAGAAATTGACAGGATAGAATTATCCAAAAAAATCAAAATAAGACTCGCAAAAAATTGGAGTTGTTGATGGTATTCAAAGGAGTGGAAATTGACAGAATAAGATCGGCTATGGGTACAGTTTTCTCAGCTTTATATTTCGTTACTTCTACGTAATAAAAGTATCCTTCATTTACAAACAATCAAACAGCTATTTAATTTTTTAAGCGATTTTTAATAGAAGTGTTTTTATCTATATTTTTTACCTTGATTATTAATGTCTGAAGCCGATTTTAAACAAATTCATATATCTGCCGTTACCTAAAGATAAAAACCGTATTAAAAAAACGCCTATTAAAAAAGGAAGTAGAATATTTATAAATTGAACAAGAATTGTTTGTTACACTTTTCATCTTCACGCTGTTTGTTATTATTATTTAAAGCACTTCCAGCTATTAGAAGATATACATGTTGCATAGCTCCACTCATATTTTTTTTATGTTCATTAAAGGAAAGTGCAGACATAAAAAGGCCATCGTCAATTTATCTTGAGATGGCCTTTTACAAAATGGGATTGAAATAATTACGATTATTCTTTTATAAGTTTATTAGTCGTTACCTGCCCTGCTCCTGCAGCCTGAAGTATATAAGTTCCCCTAGCCAACCCTTTCATATTTACTTTCACTTCATTTTCCCCCGGATGGACGTCGGTTTTAAAGGTTTTGATCAACGCACCCCTGCTGTCAAATAGTTTAAAATACATGGTTGTCGATTCGGCTGAGGCGATCATAACGGTTGCATCATTTATAACAGGATTGGGATAAACATTAAGTGTTGTAGAAAGTGTACAGGAAGATTTTATAACGCGGCTTATTGTTTTGTTTCCATCATTATCGTAAGCTACGATGCGATACAAACTGCTTTTGGAAGAAGAACTGTCTGTGTACGCATAATTTGCTTTACCAGCTTTTGCTCTCACCTTACCAATTGTATTCCAGGTACCTCCGTTCAAACTTCTTTGCACTACAAATCTCTTGAAATTAGCATCCAAAGAACTTTTCCATTTGATGTTCAAAATTTTTCCATTGGAACAAGTTGTAGAGATGGAAAGAAAACCAGAACTGAGAACACCGGAATTCTTTAATTCAATACCTTTTGTTGTAAGTAATACCCAAACATTGAAGAACCGCAGATCTGTAACATTATCAGGGAGTGCGTTTAAGACATCTGCATGAACGCTTCTAACAGGATCAAACATACCTGTGATGTAAGTCTTCGAAACGTTTCCTACATTCTTTAAAGCGCTGCTTCCATTGCCTGATCTTGCCCTTACATTCAAACTACGCACATCTCCGGCAGGAGACGCGGTATTTGTAAGATAGCCGTTCCTGTCAGACAAATTAGCAACACTTAAAAAACTTGTTTTTGAACCATTTCCTTTCTCTACAATGTCATTGCTGAAGTTTGTAGTTGAGATAACCGCTTTGCCATTGAAATTATTCAATAAGAATTGTGGTGCAGACATTTCCTGGGGAGAAGTAGCATGGCTTCCTTCTGCCGTAAATATACCCGAGCCGGAAAGTGAAAGATATTGCCCATTGCTTCCACTTTCGTACCATACATCTCTTATTAAAAGATTACCCCCCTTTGTAACCTGATGACTGATGTTGTTATCGGATTCTGCACCGGCATAAACTATTGTCCGTCCTTCAGCGGGTGTTCCAGCTTGCGCAAGGCTTCCACCCATCACTTCAATCGAGGTAGCCGAAGCATTTGAGAAGCCGGAATTATGAGCCAGTACCAATGCATGGTCCAAACCGTCAACTGAAAGATTTGTTTGGTTATTGTGCACTTCAGCCTTCTGCATATATACTCTTGCATTCTGCTGATCAACATTTTTTATTTGTATCCCTGCAGCAATTTCTCCACCACTTATTGAAATATCCCTTATTGTAGCTTTAGTAGGGCCCGCAATGCTAAGAACCGGTCCTGCACCGGAACCTGCCCATTTAAGCCAGGTTGGCCGTAAATCGCCATTGCCATCACCCACTAATTGTATATCCGTTCCTGCTGGCAAAGTAAGGGTAGAATTTATTGAATAACTACCATATGGAAAGTGTACAACAGGCCTGTTACCTTTTTGAGCATTTGCTTTGTTTATAACTGACTGTATTGTGGAGGCATTTGCATTAGCAGGTACCTCAAAGACCTGGCGTTTATAATTAGGTCGCGGACCCGGAATGGATGGCTCTTTTAAATTGTTTAAAGAACTACGGCTAACAATTGGATTATCGTAAATAACACTACGTATGCCAGCCGCATCAATGGGATTACTAACCGTATAAGTATTACCAATAGCAACAAGATCACCGTCGGGCCATGTATTAAACCAAATAACAGGAGCAGAAGATCCGGCACGGGAACGGATAATATTATCCATAAAAGTAACAGGCCCCTGGTTCCTGATTTCAATAGGTGAACCCACAGGATCTATAATTACATTTCCCTGGATAGATATAGTTGCGGGGTTGCCTGTGAATTGTGTAAGAAGAAAAGCATTTGAATTGGTAGAAGTATTGTCGCGAAAAGAAAATTCGCCGGTATTCCCGATGCCGATATCACATATTTTAGAATTGCGGAAGATGCTTCCATACACTTTAAAATTTCCTGCACCTTCAGCATTTGTAACACCAACATTACAATCCTGGAAAACAGAGTACCATACCCAAATGTCGAGGGCATTAAAGTTACCGAGAGAAACGCCCGCATTTGTATTCCGGATAAACTTACATCGAATAATAGTGGTTTCTGCAAAACCATTATTAAGAAAACCACCCCTTATTCCGGTGCCAACATCGGTGAATATGTTTTCAGCATATTCATTACCGGTATCAAAATAACCTTTATTTCCGTCCCAGCTTTGATCAACGGCAATGGCAGCGCTTTTATTACCATTCCATGTTATCCGGTCAAACTTTGAATAAGCTGTACCATTCACCTGGAGCATGGTACCGTTTTTTGATCCACCCCATTTTATAATGGTAGTGGCAGGATCTTCACCTATTATACTCACGTTTATCTTGTAATTCATTTTCAAAGTCCCTTTGATCAATTAAGTACCGGCAGGAAAATAAACGACACTTGCCGAACTGTTTTCATTTCCAATGGCATTTAAAGCTGCTTGTATTGCCGCTGTTGCATCGGTAACGCCATCGCCCTTTGCACCATAATTTTTTATGTTGAGCCAACTGGGGAAAGGCCCTACAAATTCATCATCTGTAGCGGGGTAAGAAGCAGACTGGGCAAAAACAAAACTGACGCAAAAGAGGCATAGACAGAGTAAAATTACTTTCCTCATAAGTGTATTTTTGGTGTATGATTAATATGAATGAATTCTAAAAAAGCGATGTTGTTTCAAAGCAAAAAAGCATTAAAGTACTCTACTTAATTCGATTTTTATATCTGTTTCAACACAAGCAGCAACAGTAACCTTTAAGGTTTTGTTTGGGAAGGAAAGCTTTTATTTTATAACAGCAACTTCATTTTCAATTAATTAAATTAATACTCCTGTTAATACACAAGTATTAAGATCGAATTAATTCTGTTTTAAGAACTCGATTTCTGAAGTAAAAAGCTGCTCCTTTTCTCCCTTTGTCTTCTTGCTGAAGGCATTTCAGAAGAAACGATTAAGCGGCGCCAAATCGACAAAAATTATGCCGAATGCTTCTTTTCCAGGAATAACCTATTGATTCTATGTCGTTTTAGAGATTAGGGTACATAGCTTTGACCAACTTCTGTACTAACCGTAGCTTAGCATTTGGGCCTTCACAAGTTATTCAGGAAACCGCGATCCCTATTCGAAGACTACTATTTTGAAAAGGTTTACGCTCATTGGCTTTTTCAGAAGGCTTTGTGGAGAAGAAGTAGAAGAAACTGTTATTTAATCATTTTTAGCTTATCTATAAGCGGTGAGAATGAGAGGTTAGCGGCCTTCGATATCCAATTTCCATCCATGCGATACCACTCTTTTCCTTAGCTGCGTCATCAATCTATACTTTCCATTTTCCTGCAGCTCCATTACTACAACTTCACAATTGCGTGGATTAGTAAGCTCTTCAAATTCAGTTACCGTATAATGGAAGGTGTGAAAAGAG
>JAEZRL010000460.1 GCA_023440945.1 Bacteroidota bacterium | reverse complement strand
GACAGCACAAATGTTATTATCCTTGCAGGCATTGCAGAAATTGCAGCGGGCTCCATCGCCATGGGACTTGGCGGTTACCTTGCAGGTAAAACGGAACAGGATCATTATAACAGCGAACTGAAAAGAGAGTATTGGGAAGTTGATAATAAAACGGCAGATGAAGAAAATGAAGTTCGTGCTTTTTTCAATGAATGGGGTTTAAGCAAAGAAGTGCAGGATAAAGCTGTACAGGAAATAACAAAAGATAAAGATTTGTGGGTAAAGTTTATGATGAAGCATGAATTAGGATTAGATGAACCTGATTCAAAACGTGCAAGAAAAAGTGCTTTTAATATTGGTTTTTCGTACATCGTTGGTGGTTTCGTTCCGTTAAGTCCTTATTTTTTTGTTGAAAATTCAATAACCGGTTTAAAAATATCTGTTGCTATTACTTTGATATGCCTTTATATTTTCGGTGCTTTTAAAAGTAAACTTACAGGAGTAAGCCCTTTTACAGGTGGTTTGAAAGTGTTGATGATTGGTGCAGCCGCCGCAGCCGTTGCTTTCGCGATTGCAAAGTTAATAGAATTAGGATAGCAACAAAAAAACCGGAATAGATATTCCGGTTTCAAATACTCAATTTTTTAAATTTTTATTTCTTTTCCGCCACTGCAGCGCCGGAAGCTTTATGCAATGCTGCCGTCCATTCTGAACTGATAGCAGATTTTTCGATCTTCATATAACTGCCCGGACTAACTTCGAGTTGAAGCGTGCCATCTTCATTTACTTTGTTGATCGTACCATGTATGCCTGCGATAGTTACAATTCTGTCGCCTTTCTGCATACCTTCTATAAATTTCTTTTGCTCTTTTGCTTTTTTAGCTTGTGGACGAATCATAAATAACCAGAAAACAAGAATGATCGCTCCCATCATTATTAATTGAAAACTTCCGCCGCCTTGCCCCGGCTGTCCGCTTCCTGCAGCTAATAAAACTACATTCAAATAAGTCATTGTTATTGTTTTTATTGTTTTTTATTATCAATTACCTCACCTGTAAATACAAGAACAGAATGAGGACTATTCTTTGTGTTACTTGTTACGCTTATAGTTTTTCTTACATTACCCGGAAAACCATGATCACTGTCAAATTCTCCTGTTACCTTACCTGTTTGTCCTGGTGCAACTGCGCCTTTAGTATAATCCGCTACAGTACATCCACAGCTTGGTCTTACTTCCGCAATAAACAAAGGTTTATTACCGGTATTTTTAAAATGAAAACTAAGTTCAACTTTCTGCCCTCTGTTCACCTTGCCGAAATTCTGCACTGAATCTATCCATTGTATTTCAGTATAATTGGCTGAATCAAGCTGATGCACCTGGTCTTTTAATGTTGATTGAAGAGCAGCGCCTTTTAAATTATCGTTTTTACAGCCCGTAACAGCAACAAAAAGAGCTCCGGCAACCATTATGTTTATTGAAAACCTTCTCATTCCTGCTAAGAAATTTTGAACTGCGAAATTATAAATAATTACGAAGCCTTTTGCTTGAAATCTACTTTATGAATTTTGCCCTGTGCTACCAGTTCTTTATGAATATTATCAAGAATGCCATTGATAAAATGACCACTTTGCTGTGTGCTGTATTCTTTCGCGATGTCAATGTATTCGTTAATGGTAACTTTTGGCGGAATGGTTTCAAAATACAGCAGTTCGCATACGCCCATTTGCATCATTATCATATCAAGAATAGCTATTCTTTCCGGATCCCAGTTTCTTAATTTGGGCTTGATAATATCTGTTAAGTAATCCTTTTTATTGATCGTTGTTATTAGCAGTTCTCTTGCAAATTCCCATTTTTCCTGCGATACCATTTCCATTGAATTATGTGCAGCAGGCTTTTGCAGAAAGTTCATTATTAGTTGATTCATCATCTCTGCATCATCATCCCAATTCGTAAAATTTTCTTCCATATAAGAAACAAATTCTTCATTGGGCAACATCAAATCTGTAAAAATGAACTTAATGATATCTCTCTCCCCTTTTTTATCCCTACCCTCTACTTTTATATAACTCTTATATTCGGCTGTAACAATAAGACTGTTATATATCTTCCTTACAAGCGATTCATCTTTTATTTGTTGAGGCTTATATACTCCGGCAGCTTTTTTAAATAATGAATTCTCTAAAATCTGCCATAATAATTCATTGCCTGCAATCTTAATGTTTACATTTAAATCTTCATCTGTTGGCAAATTTTTCGACGCTTTTATCTTCGCATCTTTTTCTGCATATCGTGCGACTTCTGTAAGAAAAAATAACAGGAATATAAATAGCTCTTCTGACTGATCTAATTTTTTTCGCAATGCTTTTACGGGATCACTTTTACCATTCAATTCATCCATCGTTTCCATTGAATAGATCAACTGCATAACCTTAACACGAATATTTCTCCTGCTGATCATTTAATCTTTCTTTTTGGGCTGCGAAGATAGGTATTTGGGTATTAGTGATTTCATAAAAATACCCGCAATTCATTTTATTGCGGGTATTGTTGAGAAGCATTTGCGCCTGCCATTGTCGCTTGTAAATATTAACGTTGCACTACTGTTCCTCTTAGTGATTCTACCAGGTTTGCTAAACTTTTCAAAGCCGGGTTATCAGCCATAATTCCATTCTTACCTGCTCCTGCAACAAGGTCTTCTTCAAATGCATCAAAATCAGCATTGTCCGCTTTTCCATCCATTCTTGGATTTTGTGCAGGATCATGTGTTGCCTGCATTGACAAACCGGTGTAAGTATAATTTTTTGCACCTGTACCAACAGCAACAAAATCGGTGAGGTTTTTACTTAAAGCCTGGAAGCCGCTCAAATCACCTGCTGTAACTTCTGCCAACAAAACAGTGAAGTACTTATTGATCCTCGTATCGGCTGCTATAACAAAAATAGCACTGTCAACTACAGAACGAATAGTTAATCTGCCCTGCTCAATTTTTTCTGAAGAATTAGCAGGATCTGTAACCATTGTTGTTCCGCCAAGTGAATCATATAACGTAAGTTGAGGTGTAACCGGAGGATTATCATCTTTATTACAGGATTGTATAATAAATGCTGACATTAAAAGGCCAATTGCGAGTGCTGAAATAGATGCTTTTTTCATAACGCTGTTTTTTTATTTTAAAAAAGATTTTTTACATACTGCACTATTTTATAGGAGGTCGAGGTTTTTGCTACCGGGCAACCGTTTTGCAATTCTTCTTCTGTTGGAATGTAACGGTTGGCAGAAACATGAAAACTTTGATTAAATTTTTTCACTATATCATTAGCATTTGATTGTACAGGAGAAAAGGTGAACACAACAATTTTGGTTGCCGGGTTACACAACACATGATCTATCCCTTTCTGTTGGTATAGCCAATTTGTTATAGCATTACTTTCATCTAAAGAAACAGTTTGCTTAAGATCCATTCGTGCCATTACTCTTGTTGTTGCATCCGGCGCTGTATTCCTTGTTACCCAATAAATGTGAACTGCCAATACAGTTAGCAACAGAACAAATGTTAAGGAAGCGACAATGAACATTTTTTTAAAAGTTTTCTTTTTCATCTTGCGGAATTTTTTGAATAGATTTCTTACAGTTACGATACACGTAAAAGTTTGGATTTACAGAAAGGAAATTTTTTTAGAACCTGAAATGAAATTTTGTCACAGGGCTTTAAAACACTTTCTTTGCAGCCCTGATATGCTGCCAACAATTCTTTAAAAAAAGCGGCATTAAGCGGTGAAATGAAAATTTGGCTTTTTTTATTCCGATGGCATAGAAATGGATTCCTTGCAAACAATCATTTAAAAAATAAAAACTGATACAACTATGGCTGACACACTTAATGTAACCCCCCTTCATGACAGGGTGATTGTAAAACCGGCTCCTGCTGAAGAAAAAACTGCTGGTGGTATCATTATCCCCGATACTGCTAAAGAAAAACCACAACGCGGAACAGTGGTTGCTGCTGGTCCTGGAAAAAAAGACGAGCCTGTTACTGTAAAAGCAGGAGATACAGTGTTATATGGCAAATACGCCGGAACAGAAATCCAGATAGAAGGTTCTGAGTATTTAATTATGAGAGAAAGCGATATACTCGCAATAGTATAAGTAAATTGATCAATTCGGCAATTCGACAATGTGCCAATTGAGATATTCTTTTCATTGTCAAATTATCTAATTATCAAATTCACAAATTTTAAATTATGGCTAAACAACTCTTCTTCGATATCGATGCAAGAAATAAAATGAAAAAAGGTGTTGACACACTTGCCAACGCCGTTAAGGTTACATTAGGACCAAAAGGTCGTAACGTAGTATTGGAGAAAAAATTTGGTGCACCATCTGTAACAAAAGACGGTGTTACTGTAGCAAAAGAAATTGAACTGGAAGACCCAATTGAAAACATGGGTGCACAAATGGTTAAAGAAGTAGCTTCTAAAACTGCAGATATTGCAGGTGATGGTACTACTACTGCAACTGTTTTAGCCCAGGCAATCATCAGCGAAGGTTTGAAAAACGTAGCAGCCGGTGCAAATCCAATGGATCTTAAACGTGGTATCGACAAAGCTGTAACTGCTGTTGTTGAGAATTTACAATCACAATCACAAAAAGTTGGCAGCGACAGCAATAAAATAGAGCAAGTTGCTTCTATCTCTGCAAACAACGATTCAGAAATTGGTAAACTGATAGCTGAAGCTTTTGGTAAAGTTGGTAAAGAAGGTGTTATCACTGTTGAAGAAGCAAAAGGTACTGATACATCTGTTGATGTTGTAGAAGGTATGCAATTCGATCGTGGTTATATCTCTCCTTATTTTGTTACCAACAGCGAGAAAATGGAAGCTGAATTGCAGAGCCCATACATTCTTATTTATGATAAGAAGATTTCTGCAATGAAAGATATTCTACACATTCTTGAAAAAGTTGCACAAAGCGGCCGTCCTTTATTGATCATTTCTGAAGATCTCGAAGGCGAAGCTCTTGCTACATTAGTAGTAAACAAACTTCGTGGTACTTTAAAAGTTGCTGCGGTTAAAGCTCCTGGCTTCGGTGACAGAAGAAAAGAAATGTTACAGGATATCGCTATCCTTACCGGTGGTACAGTTATCAGCGAAGAACAAGGCTATAAATTAGAAGGTGCTGACCTTAATTCTTTAGGTCAGGCTGCTTCTGTAACTATCAACAAAGACAATACAACTGTTGTGGGCGGTAAAGGCGATAAAGAAGCTATTGTTGGACGTGTAAACCAGATCAAAGCACAGATAGAAACAACTACTTCTGATTACGATAAAGAAAAACTACAGGAACGTTTAGCTAAATTAAGCGGTGGTGTTGCAGTATTATATGTTGGTGCTGCTACTGAAGTTGAAATGAAGGAAAAGAAAGATCGTGTTGATGATGCTTTACATGCTACACGTGCAGCCGTTGAAGAAGGTATCGTACCAGGTGGTGGCGTTGCTTACATCCGTGCAACAGAAGCTTTGGAAAACCTGAAAGGCGCTAACGAAGACGAAAACACAGGCATCGCAATTGTTAAACGTGCTGTTGAAGAGCCTCTTCGCCAGATCGTTGTTAACAGTGGTATTGAAGGTTCTATCGTTGTACAGAAGATCAAAGAAGGCAAAGCTGATTATGGTTTCAATGCACGCACAGAAGTATATGAAAACCTTTTCGCAGCCGGCGTAATCGATCCTACAAAAGTATCTCGTATTGCATTGGAAAATGCAGCATCAATTGCAGGTATGTTGTTAACTACAGAAGCTGTAGTGGCTGACAAACCTGAGCCTAAATCTGCTGCTGCTCCTGCAATGCCGGGCGGTATGGGTGGAATGGATTATTAATAGATCAATAATCAAAGCTTCATTAGTAATATACTTGATGGGGCTTATAATAAAATCCCCATCGTGGTAAAACATGATGGGGATTTCCTTTTTATTGAACTAAAAACTTTGGGCTATGAAAAATACCAGGAGTATAATTGATTTATTAAAACGCTTTATAGAAAAGATCAAAAAAAACATCAGTGGAAGAGATGATAATTCTGATAATCCCTATCTGATATGGTAACAAGAATAAGGATTATGTATTTTTTGCAATTGTAACAACACTCATCTTGATTGTCCGTTCGATGTTGTGTATGCCACTCAATTCAGCCTTCCTACAATTCATTTTTTTATATCATTAAAATAAAATTATAAAGTGTCTGATATTTTTAATGTTAGACACTTTTATACTTTCCGCTCATCTTAATATTCCTGTCATTTTTGCCTCATAATTTGATAATATTCCGGTAAAGCTTTCTTAACTATTCGATAATACAGGGCTTATACTTTCGCTCCAAGAATAAATAACGCTTATGTATTTCCGAAAGTTCGCTCAAATCGTATCCGTACTTTTTATCACACTTATCACCACTGTTAGTGCTCAGTCCCATAAAACAAAAATAGCCGGCATCGTTACTGATGCAGAAACCGGCAATCCGCTTGTTGGAACTTCGGTTGTAATTGCAGGCACGCAAATGGGAACAACAACTGATGCTGAAGGAAAATTTTTTTTACCCTTATCTTCTGATAAAAATATCTCTCTTATCGTTTCTAATATAGGCTATGCATCCAAAACAATTGATAACGTAAATGCATTAAACGATCAGACTTACCAAGTAA
>JAEZRL010000360.1 GCA_023440945.1 Bacteroidota bacterium | reverse complement strand
GGCCTCCACTATATTTGGCACGGTAAATTTCGAATCCTGTTTCATTATCGCTGTTATCCTTCCAGTTAATTTTTATAGTATTATAATTAATTGCTGTAGCTACTATATTAGTTGGAGCAGCCGGGATAGCAGAAGGCTCTGTATAGGTGTCGTTGAAATATTGAACATCAATATCACGAATAACATAGTTTTTAAATAATTCCTTGCAACTCCATCTCAGTTTCATTGATTGATTACCGACTGATTCAAAATAAGCAACTGCAATGGGATAAATTCCAGGTTGTAAAGTAATAGGTTTAGAAGGTATGCTTGAGCCTGCTAAATGAATACCGTCATTATCCACTATTGGTGTTGCATTTGCATTATAGGAGCCTAACCACATCTTGCTTCCTTCATCCGATTTTGTGTAGAATGTATAAGTTCCAGCTTTCGGTATCTTGATAAAACCTTCCCATAAGAAGCCGAAATTATCACCGCGGTTTCTTACAGATAAATCAATACTCTGAGTGGTTCCTTCTTTGAGTGGTGTAAGCGTATCAAAATCTGGTAATTGTGTCCAAGCTCCTTCATAATATTTGTAATGAAAGCCTTTTAGTACGGTACTGGTGGATATTGTATTACTTATTGGAGAATAATTACCACTTGCATCCTTTGCCTTTACATAGAAGGAGTATTGCCGGGTTGTATTCAAACCGTTGATAATAACAGATCTTTCAGTAGTATTATATACCAATGCCCCATCTTTATACACTTCATATTTTGCTATACCTACATCGTCAGTTGATGCATCCCATTCTATTGTAACGGAGGAATTGGAAATGGGGCCGAAGCGAACATTTCGAGGGGCAGTAGGGGGTGTTTTATCGGCATGGGTTATAACGACTGCTTCATTGGAAAGAGGCGCAGCGCCATTATTATTAATAGCCCTGATCACATAATAATACTTCGTATCAGCATTTAAATTTTTATCCATGAAACTTAAAGAATCAGCAGAAACCTGACTGATGAAAGTATAAGGGCCGCCTGATTGTGAACTACGATAAACTTCAAAAGCGGTAGGATTGTAGGCATAGTTAGGTTTTTTAAGCCAGTCTAATTCAATAATTGTATTTGATAGGGCATTAGCTGTTAAATTAGTAGCTTGATATGGTGGATTTGTTCCATTTGCATTAATTACAGAAAATGCGGGTGAGTTTACACTTGAGCATCCAAATTTTTCTCTGGCAGCTACAACATAATTACCTGGTTCAGTTACTTTTAATATTCTATCTGTACCTATGATATTGCTTTCACCGGCTTTTGTCCAGGTATACCCTATATAACCGTTATCAGGAATTTCTATATTTACGAAGTTTTTTCCATCTGCGGCGGGTATAGCATCACTCATCAATCCTGAAACTGTAATTGGAGGAGTGATAGTTGGACCTTTTATTTTTATAATAACAGGAATAGGAGACCAGTCAGACCAAATTGCACCTCTTTTTATTCTTGCATCATAAGTGCCGGTAGTGGTAACCTGCAAGGTATTAGAAGTAGCCGTTGAAATTATGTTACCATCTTTTCGCCATTGATAACCATCAAACAGTGCAGGCAAACCAAGGGTAACATTGATAGCGTCGCCAGGGCAAAACTCCGTTCTGCCAAAAAGGGGCCAGGGGTTTGCTTGATTTGCTCTAAGAATAAATGGCCAAAAGTTAGCTTCACCATAAGCAGTGTTCCAAGTGCCATGGCCCAAACCAGGATATTCTGTATAGGTATAGTTTGCACCTACTGCGTCCATTGCTTTTGCAATTTTACGACCTATATTTGGCGGAGGTCCGTCATCCAAACTTCCCTGAAACTGCCAAATAGGTGTAAACTTAACTTTATTTACATTCGTTGCATTAGAATATCTATCAGAAGCGGCAGACATTGGAAGTGCAGAGGCAATGTATTGTGTTTTACTCAACAACATATCCCAAGTGGCCCATCCACCGGCTGAAAGACCGGTGATGGTTACTTTGAAAGGATCAAGTTTATTATTAGCAACCATATAATCCATTATATCGGCAAGTGCATTAAACTCGTTGTTGCTCCAATCATTATCGTTGCGTTGCATAAATAGAACATAACCATCGTATATCCCGGAATTGATAGCAGTATTAGCTTGCCGTGCAAACTGGCCTAGCTGTGATTCATTATCTGTTATAGGACCGAACTCTCCATCTCCATGAAACATGATAATGAGTGGATATTTCTTGCCATCAGTAGCACTAGGGTTGTAGGAAGTAGGGAAACGTAAACGAAAAGCTTGTCCATTATAAATGTAGGCTTTATAAGGGGTAGACCAGGGATAGATTTTTGTTCTTACCCATTTTCCAATCTGACCTTTTGCAGGTTGTGTAGGAGGATGTGTGGAATCATACTCTACAATAGGATCGTTTGGATCTAATACTGATTGTGTATATGAATGTTTATTTACAAAAGCAACTAAGGTTAAGACAAACAGCAAAGAGTATAACTTCTGCATCTGATAGTTTTTAAATTTAAGCCGAAAAAGATAGCTATTATAATAAAATTACCTGTTGGATTAAGACCGCATTATTTAACTTGGTGAATCTGACATTTTTGTTCGTGAATGCTTGTAAATGGCTTATCATTTTTTCGTACTTAAAAAATGATAAGCGGCTATATTTTTCATACTTTTTGTGTGATGAAGTGTTATATAAAAATGGACCATGGTTATCAATTTTATGAATAATTGCCTTTTATTCTTACTTATAAATCCTAGGTAATAAAATCAGCAGGTTCAATTGCCTCATATTCTTATTTTGTTTTTACCAGTTTCAATGTTTTTATTATATGCTCCTGCTCATAATATACATTCACTAAATAAACCCCTGATGTTGATAATTTCTGTGAGGCTTGTATCTTAATCAGATTATCACCTTTTTCTATTTCGGCCTCTTTCTGATATAGTAATTTCCCCGACATATCATAAACTTTAATTAGAACTTTTTGTTTTACACTTGCTGGAATTAGTAATGTGAAATGTTCTATAAATGGATTCGGGAAAGCTGAAATTTTTGCACCTGTTATGCTTTCATCAAGATTTGTTAACCGTGCATTTGTTATTTGTGTATTTTTTGTTTGTGTAATATTAGTTGGTTGTGGTGTAATTGCAATTGATGGTGTAAATGCCTGAATAATAAGACCTCCTATCAGTCCAAGCTCTGATGTTGCTGTTCCGGGTGCGATAGTAATAATCGCTTCGCCATTTTCATCGGGTATTACATCATACATGCTAACAGTTCCATTTGTATTTAATGAAGTATTTAAAAAAACTGTTTTATTATTAATAGTGTAAGATGTGGTCAGATCACCCTTGATATTCGAACTGGCAAAGAAAGTGAAATTATAAGCCATAGAAAGATTCAGTCCCGTGATCTTTATACTTGCACTTTGGCCTGGGAACAAACCGTAGCTATCTGTCATAACCTTATCAGGAACTATACCGGAATTATTGCCTGTGTTCATACCCGCACTATACAAGCCCGCAAAATCAGTTAATTGCTGCATTCCTAAACCTGTAGGTGCAGAAGATTCATTAAAGAAATTATGCCACATATAATTAGCCTGAGGAGGAGTTTCTGTATTATTCCATGGAGCAGATGCAATATTTGAATTAGTGAAGTTAACGTAAACAGCATACGCATAAGTGGTAGCTTTAGCAACATTGCTATAATCAGAATAAGTTCCATTCTTAACTGCTCTTACTGTATAATAAAAAGTAGTATTCGGATTTAAATTAGCATCGTTATATGAGGTAGCGTTTGCGTTTAAAGTAGCAATTTTCGAGTAAGAACCAGACTCTGTTGCACGCCATACTTCATAACCTGTTTCATCAGAAGATCTGTCTGCCCAGATCAATGAAGCAGCTGATCTGCTAACATTGGTAACTTTCAAATCGGCAGGGCTTGATGGACTAACGCTTGTATTGATAATTTGAATTATCATAGCGTTTATCATAGCGCTAACTGCTTTTGAATCTTTTGCTACATTAATTATCACTTGTCCGTCTGCTGTTGGTATAACATTATTTATCTGAACTGTTTTTTCCAGATTATAACTTGCTTCCAGGCTAACTGTTTGTCCATTAATAGTAAAATTAGTTAAGGAGCTTACTCCATTATCACGGCTATTGAAAAATACGAAGTTGTATTTTTTCGAGGGATCCAATCCGCTAACCTGTATCCTTTTCGTATTGGCAGAGGTTTCATTTTCGCCCGAACGCATAACCGTTTCGGAATAAATACCTTTGCCGTTTCCGGGATTCATACCTATGGATACAACACTTTTGAAAGCATCCAATAAGGTTACAGAAATGCCTGTGGTGTTATTGCTGTCATCAATAAGCTTGGTAAGCTTTTTATTTGCAGATGGTTTCCCGGCAAAATTGTTCCAGGGAGTTGGAGCTAAGTCTGTATTTGTAAAGTTGATATAAACAGAAGTTATATTCTTGTCAGTTACAGAAAGATCAAAACTTGTTGAACGACTTGAATCAGAATTATCTGTTGCAGTAACCATAATGTTATGATAGAACCCAATTGAATTAACAAATGGTTTGATACTTATAGTTCCTGTTCCATTTCCGTTATCTGTAAAAGAAGCAAAATCAGGTAAATTAGTAGCCGTGAGTCTTATTTTATCATTACTATCATCAGTAGATGTAACATTTACTGAAATTGATTCATTATTCTTTAGCACTACATTTTCAAGAGGATTTATCTTAGGAATTTTATTAACTGTAGTAATGTGTGCAATATTTGAATAATCTGATGCACCTATGTTATTAAAAGCACGGATCTTATAATAATAAGTCGTGAATCCCATAACAGAAGAATCGATATAAGATGATGTATTTGGTGGTATTTCACCAATCTTTGTGAAAGTACCCGTTTCAGAATCGGAACGGAAAACTTCATAACCAAATTCATTATAAGAAATATCTTTCCAGGATAAGGCAGTTCCTTGTATGGTCGTATTTTTTACTAATAGATCGGAAGGCGCAATTGGTAAAGTACCATCATCAATAGTTTGGCTGATAACAAGCGCATTGATAAAACCAGCCTTTGTATTTGCTCCTTTTGCCATAGAAAATGTTACTGACCCATCTGACTTTGGTTTTATATTTTCTATGGAAACTGTATTCTGAGTATTATCCTGAACAGCAAGGCTTACCATTTGCCCGTTAACTGTAAAAGTTGTAGTTCCATTATTTGTTGCACCACTCCACGAGCTTCCGGCATAAAAAGTAAGTTTATACAAACCAGAAGCTTTAAGCCCTGTTATTTTATCAGACACTTTACGAGGGCCACCGGCAGTTCCAAAATAATAATATTCATTTAAAACAGCATCAGGATAAACGCCGCTGTTATTGCCTGTAGTAGGCCCTTCATTAAGCGTTGCCCACCAGTTAGTTTGCAAGCTTAATCCTACAGATGTTTTTTTACCATCTGCATCTAATAAGTTTTTAGTTGTTTTTCCTATTATATCATTCCATGGAGAACCTTCGGAAGCACTGTTCTTAAATCTTACGTAGATCTGCGAATTGTATTCTTTATCGTTCACAGTTAAAAAGAATTGCTGTGAAGAAGTTCCGCCTTTACCATCATTAGCTGATACAGTAACAACATATTTACCTGCAGAAGTGTAATTTGGTTTGAGCGATAATGTTGCACTTGTATTTGAATTTGCGGTAACAGCCGATGCGAAAGGAAGACCTGATACTGACCAGTTTATTACATCTGCATTATTCAAATCTGTTGCATTTAAAGGAATATTCAGATCACTGTTTTCATCAACAGTATAATCAGGTATATTATTAATTTGCGGCTCGTAATTATCGTTTACTGTTAAGTTAAAAGAAGTAACATCACTTCCACCATTACCATCTTTTACAGTTATTGTAATGTTGTTATAAACATTTGCATCGCTAATTGATGGATTAATAACAATAGTGGCTGTCTTATCCTTGTTATCTGTTAATGTTACAAAAGAAGGATTGTTTGCAATGTTGAAGGAAAGATCTTCACCATCTGTATCTATCGCATTCACTGTTATTGTTGTTGTAGTTCCATAACGTGCACTTCTGTCATTGAGTTTTGTTATCTGCGGTACATTGTTTTGTGTTTTTGCAGAAACAACATTTGAAGTAGCCGCAGTTTCGGCTACACCATTAACTTTTATCTTATAATAATATTCTATGTTACTAAATAAGATAGAATCCTTATAACCTGTACTGTTAGCAGGAAGCGTGGTTATCAATCTAAACTTATTTGTATTTCCGGTTGATCTGTACACTTCGTAATTCAATTCATTTGTTGCAACATCCTCCCATGAAAGAGTAATAGCAGATGAAGAAATGGCTGTTGCAATCAGGTTAGAAGGTGATAATGGTGCAGCCGGAATATCAAAAGTAGTAGCATAATTTGCATCAGCTAAAGCATTGGCTGTAAGCATAGCATCAGGAATGTTTGTTTTATTACCCGATTCGTCGCTATAACTTACAGTTAAAACGGCATCACCACCTTGTTGAAAATAGGTAATATAAAACGGATAAGTTCCTTTGTTTAAATAAACTGTTCCGGAACGTTCGGTAACGCCCTGCAAAAAATCATTATTTACAACTACTTTATCTTCGCTGAAACCTCCTATATATAATTTGCTTCCATCATCTGATGCTATATAGAATGTGTAATAACCCGAAGAAGTGATATTGATCATTCCTTCAAACCTGAAAGCATAATTGGTTCTGCTGATTGCAGGCGATAAGGTAATGTTGTTTACCACTCCTGTTTTTACAGGAGTTAAAGTGTTGAAGTCTGGAAGTTTGTTCCACAAACCTTCATAATAAGCGTATTTCAAACCAGTAACGACACTATTCTTGGTTATAGATTCGAAGTTTGAAGAACCAAATTGATTGATAGCCTGAATACGATAATAATAAGTGGTTGATGGATTAAGCGTTGTATCAGTGAATGAAGTTTGATTATCATTAACTGTAGCTATGATATTGAACGGACCGTCTTTACTTATTGATCTGTATATTTCAAAACCAGTCTCATCATTACTATTATCAGTCCAGCTAAGATTAATCTTATTATAACTTTCTGCTGCTACAGAGGTTAAAACCGGAGTGGCAGGTGCAGTACCGGAAGGTGTATAATTTCCGCCGAAATACTGATCATCTATTTGGCGTCGGGAATTACTGCCAAAGGCTTCCACTGAAGTCCAGTATAATTGCATTACCTGGTCTCCCTGCTGTTCAAAATAAGCAACGGAAATAGGATAAATGCCAGCTTGTAATGTAACAGTACCAGAGTTGAACTGTGAGCCATGCAAACCATCATTATTTACTAAAGGTGTTGCTGAGGCATCGTAAGTTCCTAACCAAAGCTTGCTTCCATCATCGGAATAAGTCTCAAATTTATAAGTACCGGTAACAGGTATCTTTATATAACCTTGCCATAAAACAGCAAATTGATCTTCCCTGTTTCTGATGCTGATATCAATGTTTTTACTTGTGCCTGTTTTAAAAGGGGTGAGTGTATTAAAATCAGGCAAAACACTCCAGTTGCCTTCATAATATTTATACTGCAATCCCTGCAAAACACTGGGTGCGCTAACCTGGTTGCTGGGATTTGATGAGTTTCCTGCTACATCTTTTGCAATTACATAAATAGAATATTGTTGCAAAGGTTGCAGGCTATTTATTGTAAAGGAAGTTTGTGTGGTGGAATAACTGAGAGTACCATTTATATAAACCAGGTATTTATCAATACCAATATCAGTTGATGGTGCTTCCCATTGTAAAGAGATGGATGAATTAGTTGTTCCCGTCACATGCAGATTAACCGGAGGCGAAGGAGGAACTTTATCGACTTCCGCAGATATAGTAACAATATTGGAAACGACAGAGGCGCCTGTACTGTTTACTGCTCTTATTTTATAGGAATATGTAGCATTTGGTACAACAGTACTGTCAACAAAAGTTAGTATGTCTGCATCTGTTTTTCCAATATATTGATAAGGACTATTAGCTTTTGCACGATAAATTTCAAAAGCTTTTTCATTGAAAGCAGGCTTAGGGTTGTTTGACCAATCTAACTCTATTTGTGTATTGCTTAATACATAAGCAACAAGATTTGTTGCAGGGTCAGGTTTATTTATGCCATTTGCATCAACAACGGTAAATGCCTGTGAAAATATACTTGAACAACCGTACAATTCTTTTACTGAAACAATATAATCTCCAGGCTGCGTAACTTTTAATACTCTTTGCGTTCCAACAATGCTGTCGTTATCGTTTCTTTTCCAGGTATAACCAATATAGCCATTATCAGGAACTTGTAAGTTAACATAGTTCTTATTATCAGCAGAAGGAATTACATTACTCATTTGGCCTGCAATGGTAATTGGAGGAGTAACAGTAGCTTCTTTATATTTTATTTGTACCGGTATTGGCGACCAATCTGACCAGGTGCTACTTCTTTTAACCCTCGCTGAGTAAGTGCCAGTGTCCTTTACTACAATAGTGTTTGAGTCTGCACCATTAATGATCATGCCATTTCTTTGCCATTGATAAGCAGTAAAGCCAGGAGTTAATCCGATTGTTACGTTTATCTCATCTTCAGGACAAAACTCTGTTCTGCCTGTTAAGGGCCAGGGATTAGATTTATATGCTCTTACAACAAACGGAAAAAAATCCGGTTCAGACCATGCTCTATCCCATGTTCCGTGCCCAAGATCAGTATATTCGGTGTATTTATAATTTCCACCTGCTTCTAACATTGCATCTCTAACCTTTCGTGCTGTTAACGGATTGGGATTGATATCTTTTCCACCCTGGAAGTTCCATAAAGGCGTGTATTTTATTTTTTTTATGTTAGAAGAACTTTTATAGGTAGTATTAACAGCAGACATAGGTAAAGAGGCTGCTATAAGGTTTGGATATTTAAGCATAAACTTCCACGTTCCTTCTCCGCCCGCAGATAATCCATTATCCGTGATCCTAAATTGATCAACTTTATTATTTTTGATCATGTAATCAATGATCTCTTTTACTGCAGTATAATGACTATTTTCCCACGAACCCTGGCTTTGCATGCAAAGAATATAGCCATCAAAAACACCATCATCAACTGCTGCAGCAAACTCCTGTCCTCCATGATAAAGCTGATATTCATTATCTGTTATTGGGCCTGTTTCTCCTAATCCATGAAAGAAAATAAGAACAGGATATTTTTTTCCGTCTTTTGCTGTTGGATCGTATGTTTTAGGAAATTTTAAACGAAATGCAAAGCCTTTATAGATATAAGCTTTGTACGAATCCGTATTCCAGTTCAATCTTTTTGTTCTAACCCATTTTCCAATTTGGCCCGTTTGAGGCTGAACGGGTGGATTTGATGAATTGTATTCTACAATAGCATCTGCCGGATTTAGTACAGACTGAGATTTTGCAAATACAGTAAATAGAAGAAGGCTGAAAACACCAATCAGAAGAGAGTAGAGTTTTTGCATCATAAGCATTTTAGGGTAACGGATTAATATACTTGCAATGGAAAAAAGCAAGTATATGTACGGATTATCTTCAAATTTAGAGAAGAGGAAAGAAAATGCTTTGCGATTTAAGGCGAAACGACAGTTTTATTTGGTAAATAGCCTTATAATTGATTTGAAAGCTTTGAAATTTAATAACATTCAAGAGATATTGTTTCAATGAAGTGACTATAAGATGAAAGAATTTGTCTTAGACAAACTACTTCTTTTTGCTTTATCCCATATTGCAGTTTGACCCTTCGTTATAAAGAGAATAAAGCCTTGTATAACACAACTATTCATAAACACAAAATAGTAAGGGAGTTTTAAAAAATTTCTATTCACATTCTTCTTCTTCATTATTACAGGTAAAAATGAAAGCAGGTAAAAAATAGCCTGAAACAAAAAAGTGATCTTATAAAAAATGATGGGAGTAAAAAGCAGAAACACATTCGAGATGAATGTTGCTATCAAGCAAAAAGGTGTAAAAGTCCATCTCAAAACCCGATGCGAAACATATAAAAAACTCAATTTAAAATGTCGCCAAAAAAATAAAGCAGTTGGCAATAATGTTATCGCCTGGAAGCCTCCTGCAGCTATTCTTATCTTCCTTTGCTTTTCATCTTTTATAGATAGTGAAGGTGTTTCTATTGCATATGCATTAGGTTCATAAACAATCCTGAAACCTTTTGCCGCTATCTTTATAGAAGTGACAAAATCATCCAGCACCACAAGATCAGGCAATGGTTCATACAAAGTTTTTCGAAAAGAAAAAAGCTCTCCGGCCGCACCAACTACTGAATAAAAATCGGAATCAATTTTCTTCAAAAAAGATTCATACTTCCAATAAAAACCTTCTTCGTCTGTTGCTGCATTCTGTCCTGTTTTCATAATCCTTTTTTCGCCCGCCACGCCACCAACTTCTTCATTTACATAATGTTTTGTAAGATGTAGAATTGCATCGGTATTAAGAATTGCATTAGCATCACTTAAAATAATAATATCATTTGAAGCTTTTTCAATAGCACGATTTAATGCTGCGGATTTACCAAATCTTTGCGGCTGGTGCAAAAGAATTACAATCGAATATTTCCTCGTAATCTGGGGCGTCTCATCTGTTGAACCGTCGGTTATAAAAATAAATTCTATCTTATCACGGGGATAATTTTGGGAGAGGGAGTTAATAATCTTATCCTCAATAACTTCTTCTTCATTGTATGCGGCAACAATAAATGAAACAGAAGGATAAGAATGTACAATTTCTTGCGAAGGTTTTCTTTTCTTTAATTTATTATAGATCAAAACAGGCAGTGCATAACCAATATAATTATAAAAAATAATAAAACAGCTCAGCCAAAAAATAATAAACCATACTGCCATAGTTCAATTATTGAACTAAAATAAGCTTTCTTTTTTCAGCAGGAAAATGAATGAATTTGCAACGCATCTTTAGCGGATTATTACAAACACCAACTTTTATAAAAATTATTTTTTCAAAACAAAGAAGCTTATTTTATTCAAGTTTTTTCGATAAAAATTAACCAGTTATATATAAGCATCTAAATGGAGATATTACTACCAATACTTTTTTTAGCGTTTACGAGCATTTTCCCATCGTTCACCAATTTCAATTATCACCCCTCGTAACCTTGATTAATTTAGTGGAAGATGCAGTTTTTGAAATGTGGTTGTAACAATATCCTAAACATTCCCTCATGAAACAAAAACTATTAATAATAGATGATGATGAAGCAATATTTACATTGCTTAAACAAATTTTTATAAAAAAATATTCCGTTTATACCGCTTATGATGGGGTGGAAGCATTATGTTATTTATCTGATAAACTTATTCCTGATCTGATCATTACAGATTTGAATATGGATAACATAAACGGTTATGAACTCATAAAACATTTATCGAGCAGTAAGATTTTAAACAAAATACCGGTTATCGTTTTATCGAATATGCCACGGATTGAAACGGAAGATTTAAAACGTTATCCAATTGTTGCAGAAGTGTTTGCTAAACCATTTGACCCGTAGGTACTTTCAAACTTTGTAGGCAAACCGCTTTCGGGTAAAAACACAACTATATTCAATCACATAAAACTATCTTCCGGTAATATTCTTAACCCTTTGAATTAAATCCTTATGATCGCTGCAATGCCTAATGTTTATTCTGATACGCTGCGTGAACCATATTGGCCAGGTAAGGAAACTACCTGTAAAAAGATCATATTCATTGGGGAAAATACTTTTTACCTGGAAGAGGAACTTAAGATAGCTGGTTCTGAAGTTATTCTTTGCAATAACATTTACGAAGCCAACAAGTATTTATTCAACAATATAAATTTCTTTTTGCCTGATACTATTTGCTGCGATATTAATCTTCCGCTAAAAAATTTGCAGCATTTATCTGGTGCTTTGGCTGCCAACAACAGATTGCGCACTATCCCTCTTTTGCTTGTCAGCCGGAATGATATTTTTGATAATTATTTTTCAGGAATTGATTATGTTGATGATGTTATTTCCGCAGATTTGCCTGTTACTGAATTTTTAGACAAGATTGACATTTTAAAAAAATTCAAATCCTTAAAACAAACTTTACCATACAGCATTATTGAAGAAAAAAAGCAAAAATTTTCTATTCAACCTTTTTTGCGCAGGGCGATGGATATTGTTTTAGCTTCTGTTTTTCTGTTATTGCTTTCACCCATCTTGCTGCTTATTTGTATTTTGATAAAACTGGAATCAAAAGGACCTGTTTTTTATGTTTCGTTCAGAGCGGGAAAAGGTTATAAGGTTTTTAAGTTTTATAAGTTCAGAACAATGATTCCTGATGCAGATAAAAAAGTGGATGAATTAAGAAATCTTAACCAGTATGATCCTTCTGAAGAAAATTCAGCGATGTTCTTCAAAATAAAAAGTGATCCAAGAATTACTACCATTGGGAAATTTCTCAGAAACACAAGTTTGGATGAATTACCTCAGTTAATAAATGTTTTGATCGGCGATATGTCTATTGTCGGCAACAGGCCATTGCCTTTAGCTGAAGCTTGTACTTTAACAACAGACGAAGCTGCACGCCGCTTTCTTGCACCTGCAGGAATAACCGGTTTGTGGCAAATAGAAAAAAGAGGTAAACCGGAGATGTCAGTACAGGAACGTATAGACCTCGATATTGATTATGCTCACAACCACTCTTTTTTGTATGATCTGCGCATCTTATTAATAACACCAAAAGGAATAATACAAAAAAGCGATGTTTAATATTATAATAAATGCTGTTTTTATTTTCCTGCTTTTATATTGTTTTATATCCGTTCTGTATATATCATTCTTTTCTTTTGCCGCAAAGTATTTTTCAAATAGAAGGCGTTTGGCAGATGTTATATTAGAGCCGAAGCACAGGATAGCCATACTTGTTCCTGCTTATAAAGAAGACAATGTTATTTTATCTACAGCACATAATCTTCTTAATCTCAATTATCCCGTTGAGTTTTATGATGTGTATATTATTGCAGATTCTTTTAAAGCCGAAACACTTAAACGGTTAGCGCAACTGCCTGTTAATCTTATCGAAGTTTCTTTCGAAGAAAGCACGAAAGCAAAGGCTTTGAACAAAGCCTTTGAAACGATAAAAAAAAATTATCACATTGCATTGATCTGCGATGCAGATAATATGCTTTCAAAAGATTTTTTGAAGAAGATAAACAATGTTTTTGTCGACGGTGCTAAGGCAGTGCAAGGTCGTCGTGTTGCAAAAAATATGGATACTTCTTTTGCCATTTTAGATGGTTCAAGCGAAGCGATAAACAATCATATTTTCAGAAAAGGCGCAAACGCTGTTGGCTTGTCTGCTTCACTTATTGGTTCCGGTATGGCTTTTCAATATGATCTTGTTAAAGAGATCATGAGTGAGATCAATGCCGTAGGTGGATTTGATAAAATGTTGCAGTTAAAAGTGGTTCAAAAAGGTGTTTCAATTGAATATCTCGACAATGCTTTTGTGTTTGATGAAAAAGTTGATTCACCACTTGCATTCAGACATCAGCGTAAAAGATGGGTATCAAGCCAGTTCATTTATCTCAATAAATTCTTTCTCACCGGCATCAAAGAATTATTCAAGGGCAACTTTAATTATTTCAATCTTGCTATCCTTAATAA
>JAEZRL010000236.1 GCA_023440945.1 Bacteroidota bacterium | reverse complement strand
GAACGCCAACTGATCGGAGATGATGAGCATGGATGGAATCACAATTCTGTTTTTAATTTTGAAGGTGGTTGTTATGCCAAATGCATTGGGTTGAATAAAGAAAAAGAACCTGAAATTTTTCATGCTGTCCGTGGCGGCGCTTTAGTGGAAAACACTGCTTTTATTCCCGGAACTAATACCATTGATTTCAATAGCACGTCCATTACAGAAAATACGAGAGTAAGTTATCCATTATTTTATATTTCAAATGCTTTAGAGCCTGCTATTGGCAATGTTCCTGATAATATCTTTTTTTTAACCTGTGATGCTTATGGCGTTTTACCACCGGTAAGCAAATTAACAGCAGCACAGGCAATGTACCAGTTCATTTCCGGTTATACTGCAAAAGTGGCTGGAACAGAAGAAGGTGTTACAGAACCAAAAGCTACTTTCAGTGCTTGTTTTGGTGCGCCGTTTCTTCCTTTACACCCTGCTGTTTATGCAAGAATGCTGGGGGAAAGAATAAGAAAACAAGCAGTAAAAGTTTGGCTGATAAATACTGGCTGGACAGGCGGAGGTTATGGCGTTGGCAGAAGAATGAAATTAGTATATACCCGTGCGATGATAAAAGCTGCATTAA
The DNA here is from genome assembly GCA_023440945.1 of Bacteroidota bacterium. Lineage (GTDB taxonomy): Bacteria > Bacteroidota > Bacteroidia > Chitinophagales > Chitinophagaceae > JAEZRL01. The sequence goes on along the minus strand of JAEZRL010000236.1, from coordinate 6,160 downwards.
ATGGCGACCTGGACAAAGTAGAATATACTGAACATCCGGTGTTTAAAATAAAGATACCCACCTCCTGCCCGAACGTTCCGGCAGAAATTTTAGATCCACGAAATACCTGGCAGGATAAACCGGCTTATGATGAACAGGCAAAAAAATTAGGACAACTGTTCATTGAAAACTTTTTAAAATATAAAGAAGGAACAGATCAGGAAGTTTTTCTTGCTGCACCATTTATAGGCTAAAAAAATTATATACTTCATTAGTTTTTCCGAAAATATGTTATCGCATCATTGGCTCCTGATGTAGTGAAAACGCGATAATTAAATAAAGCGTGATATACCAACTTCAACATAAGCCATCTTTAAAAACTTGCCTTAACTCTTTTATCTACTCTTAAAACAGATTGTTGCTGAAATCTTTTTATGTACTGATTACGCAGACTATCGATTCGTTTTGACATAAGAGGAGTACTTCTGTAATAATAAATAACCATATAAACCGGCTCTGTTATCACTTTGTGTGTGACAGTATCTTTCCAACTGCCATCAACCCGTATAATAGAACTTCCTTCTAAAAAAGTTGTAAGAATATATTCTTCTTTAAATTGATTCCATTCCTTTTCATTAATAATACTTCCATCCGGCTTTGATTGCCCAAAGTATAAACTTGTTTCGGTCATCCTTCCGGCAGAACAGGATAGAAAAATAAAACAGATCAGCAACAGGCGGACATTCATATTGCGAAAGTTAGAAAGGTTGAGTAAGTAATGCTAAAAAACGAAATAGCGGAATTACTCTACAATTTAATTTATTTTCTTTTTCGCTTTGATTCCATAACCGTTTTATAAGCCGTATATAATGCATCGGATGCAAGTTCAACGGGCACTTTTTGTAATTCAAAAGTCGTCCAGCCCTGCAAGCCCCATTTGTTTGGAACGGGATAAACCGCATCTTTATCAAAAGAGCAATAAACATCCTGATCTTCTTTCGACAATACAATATTTGCTGTTTCATTTTTTTCGTCAAGGGTTGCAAAAATTTTCTTACCGGTAACTTTAAATGCTATCCGATTGAAGTGGGGATAATGTTCTGTTCCGTTAAATGAAAGTGCAATCGTTTTGAAGGTGGTAATATCAGTCATTGGTACAAGTTAATGTGAAACTTGTACCTGAAGAATTTTTTAAAACATGAATAATAATCATCCTACAAAGATATATGGCGCAAAACGCGAAATTGCTCCTTTTCTTATGCTTTCAATCTCTGCACAACCATTCATAAACCTTAGTTTGAATAAACAAGAGATTTTTATAACTTTCTGTTCTAAACAAAACTAATATGGACTTCCAACTTATCGCTGGCAGGCCAGACACAACCGACCACCTGGTTTTTACCACCACTTTCACACATAACAATGTTTTTTATAAAGCGGCTCTTGCTGAAACAATTTCGTGGGAAGGGCATCTCACCGGAACCTACGATGTGCTGCTTCAGTCAAACAAAGGCACGCAACGTTTTACCCTTGTAAAACAGGGAGTAGATTGGAGAACAGGAGATGAAATCGAACAGATCGGAATTGTTTCCCGGGAAGTGGTTGACCTGCTTGCTGCAGTGATCAAAGAAGTGTGTGGCTGAAATATTTCGATGCACTTATCCGTCATCGTTCTATGAACCTGCTTGCTTGTGTACTTTCTAATCATCAAAATGTTGTTTCATCTTTTACTTCAAAAGATGAAATCAGCCGATTCAACATTTGAAAAAAATTCCCTTAAACTACTTCAACTCCTGTTCGTTGCAATTCTTCTTTTAACTGCAATGGATTCTGAAAATGTATTCCGGTAATTCCAACAGCTGCGGCTCCTTCTATATTTCTTAGGTTGTCGTCAATAAAGATGGTTTTGGAAGCATCAAGATGATAACGATCTATTATAAGCTGGTAAAATGCTGCGGAAGGTTTTCTCATCTTTTCTTCTCCGCTTACCACCACACCATCGAATAATTTAAAGAACTCAAATCGCTCTAAAGCATGCGGAAAAGTTTCTGCGCTCCAGTTGGTAAGTGCGTATAGCCTGTACTTTCCTGTTTGCTTTAATTGTTGCAATATCTCAACCGTTTCGTGGATCTGGTCGCCAAGCATTTCAAGCCAGCGCCCATAATAAGCTTTGATCTCAGGTTCCCATTCAGGATGTTTTGCCACCAGTTCTTCTGTTGCCTTATGAAGCGGGTAACCTTCATCCTGGTTTTCGTTCCAGTCAGAAGTAGTTACATTCTCCAGGAACCATTCTGTCTCTTCTTCCGTTTTAAAAATCTTACGGTACATATACCGGGGATTCCAGTCAATAAGAACACCACCAAGATCGAAAATAATGGTATCAATAGATTTAGTCATAGCAAAGTATTTCGGTTTGCTGTAAAGATGCAACATTTTGAAATTTTGAAGTCTCCTTCTAACTGGTTTGAACAGATAATGTTCTTTCAATAACATTACATGAAACACCTTGCCGTACGGGAAGCAATAGGCACACGCTTAATTTCTGTTTATACATCGCTTAAAATATCATTTAAGCTCTTCGATGAATTTAGATTTGAAGGTATATTTAGCTATCAAAAACATTCCTATGTCTGAAGCAACTCAACCCAAAAGCTATGAAGACCTTCGCCGTGAAAACCTCGAAAAGAACCAGGAACGTGTACAACGGATGGAAGCAGTGAGGCAACAAACTATTGAACGTCTTACAACTGATCCGGCTATACAACAATACTTCCAGCAATTTAATGATACCAGTGTCCCCTCCTTTATATCGATGTATGCTACCCTGAGATCCACAGTGCTGGAGGATGGCGATTTCTACGAGCAAATTGGAGAAGAATATTGTTCAGAATATTTTGAACGGGCAAAAGATTGTTTGAGAGAAATACAGCTTAAAAAACTTTTTCACCTTAGGTGCGAATGGGGAGCCGAGCTGATAACGCTCGAAGGTATTTCAACCACCTCCGACTTTCTTGGCTGGAGCGCCGATGTGCTTAACTGTCCGCTTTTATCTCCCATTTCTCCGGAAGAATTTGAGCTCTACCTGCAATATGCGAAATCTCATCACTTTGGGTATATCGATTTTTTTAATTGGTTAGATGTAGAAAACCTGCGTGCAGACAACAGTGAAGAAGAGGACTTTTGCTCATGGTTCCATTATCACCATACGCATACGAATAGCGGTATGTATTTACTGTTGCCGGACAAACGCCGCAAAAAAGAAAAATTCTACCGTAAGTTATATTCACAGGAACAGGAAGCTATACGCGAAAAAAAATACGAGACAGGTGAGCTAAAGAGGCCTGTTCAAAATCATGCTCCCCTGTTAAACATTTTCAATTACGAGCAGTTGATGATCTTTATGACAAACTTTGAAGACGCTGATACTATTCGTGCCTTCAAAAATTATGAGCAATATGGCAATGAGCTTACGATAGCGAGTAACAACGAGGAAGATCAGCACCTTTCTGAAAGAGCAAATGATATCATCCACAAGCTTTCGTGCATGAAAGATGTAATATTACCTGTGGAAGCAAGCGACGACTGGCGTAAAGCGCTGATATCTGCCTGGGATAATTATGAGAAAGAACAAACAATTGCCTATTTAACCCTTGCGTATGATGATTACCTCTTTAGAGTAGAAAATAAGATCAAATTTCCGGAGCAGGATGCTGCATTTTGCTGGAGCCTTGCTGAGAATGCCCGAAAAGAAATTTTACGGGGCAGGGAGTTGAATGGCGAACCGGCGGACTTTAATTTTTAGTGATTTTATTCGTTACAGGATAAAACTGCTTCATTTCCGCCACCTACTTTAATTTCCGTTACACATAAATGGGTTTCCGTAACATCATTTGAAGTCTCCGCCACATGCTAATATGTTTCCGTCACAGCATTTAGTCTTTCCGTCACACACAAATAAGTTTCCGCTACATACTTTAATCTTTCCGCTACCTACAAATGAGTTTCCGTCGCAGCATTTAATCTTTCCGTCACATACAAATAAGTTTCCAACACATCCTTTAATCTTTCCGCCACTTACATATCAATTTCCGCCTCTCTTCCTGCCTGAAACAAAATTGCCCCCGGAACTCCGAAGGCAATCTTTATTTATGCCGCTTGCTGTGTTTCATCTTTCTTTTTCGCTATCGCCTCCCCGCTTAATCGCCGTGTTACTGCCGCGAAAGAAAAATTAGCTTTTAGAATCGCATCGTCTTTAAACATGTTGCGACAAATGGTACAAACCTTACTTATTTCATCATAAATACCATTGAGTTCCGTTACTGCTGCGCCACTTATCAGCGGACGCTGTGATTTTGAAAATTCCTGGTTTATGTTGGCCGTTTTTAAATCATCCGCATACCCGGTTATCGCGGTTATAAGCGCTGCATCCGTGCCCTCGGCAGTAATGGCGGTTTGCATTTCAGCACTCATGTTGGTCTTAAAAGTATAGAGCAGTTCTATCAAAGCCTGCTGATCACCTTTCTGCACCTGTTTCCAGTGCTGGTTAAAGCCAAGCGTTGTAAATACTTCGTTCAGAAGGGGCTTGTTGTTTTTAAAGTCTGCCGAAACGTTGATCTTAAAAGTAGAAAGATCCGCTTTAGCCGGAACCATTATACTGTTCAACAGTTGCGTTTTTGAACGCAGGTCTGCTGCATTGTCCACACCAAGAAACGTTTGAAAAGCCGTATCAATTCTTGTTTTAAGATTGGGAAAGAAAGGGTCTGCCCAATTAGCTCTTTTTGCAACAATAGCTGCGAGATTTTCCTGTGCGGTAGAAACGATGGCGCTGCTAACGGTAAGTACTTCCACGTCTTTGCAGCGATAATGACGGATGAGGGTTGATGTTGCCATACGATATTGAATTTTGTTTACTCCAAGGTATATTTTTTTGGGAAGAGCGGAAATGAAAATGTGGTTAAAAATGAGGGGTGAGCCGTCACCCTGTCCTGAACAGGTTTCAGGATTGTTTCAGGGTCTCTTGAAATCACGTGAATAATATTTTGACATGAGATGCTGAAATAAATTCAGCATGACGGCACCACATACTGAAATCCCCTGAATCAAGTTCAGGCAGGATGATGTTATCCTTGTCGTACTTCAATAATTTTTTTATTTTAAATGAATGAAAAGGGGCGGTTCTGTTTATATTCTCACAAACATTTCAAATAATGTTCTTTATATCGGCGTAACCGCTGATCTATTTTTTCGTTTGCAGGAACATAAAGCCAAAAAAAATCCCACTTCATTTACTGCAAAATATAATTGTTCGAAGCTTGTTTACTATGAAAACTTCTCAACCATTGAGGAAGCTATTGCAAGAGAAAAGCGATTGAAGAATTGGCATAGGCAATGGAAGGAAAATTTGATTATGTCCGTTAATCCTACATGGAAAGATTTATCTGAACTAATTGAGCATTGAATATGTTTTAAGAAGATGTTTAACGACAAGAATCAAATTTAGAGGAGCATACATCGTCATGCTGATCTTGTTTCAGCATCCCTTGTTATGTGGTAAAAAATATTGCCATGAGATGCTGAAATGACTTTGGATCAAGCTCAGAGGAGCATGACGGCACGATGAATTCTTATATGATTGAAGTTTCATTTGGCAGTACGTCACCCTGTCCTGAACGGGTCTCAGGATTGTTTCAAGGATCTCTTGAAATACTGTTTGGTAAATGTTGTCCAGGAGATGCTGAAATAAATTCAGCATGACGGCATCGCATATTTGAACTGTAGAATTCTATTCGGCAGCCCGTCACCCTGAACTTGTTTCAGTGTCTCTTGAAATCGCTTGAATAATTTTTACCATGAGATGTTGTCGGGGCAATTTTATTTGACAAATTTATAAAGCTAGTACCCGTTTAAAAGGATAAGAACGAAGCTCGATTTCAACCTGTTTAATTTTCTCAAAACTTGACATGAGCTTTTCTGAAGCTTCATCTAATGAATTTGCTATATCTTCAAAATGTTTCTTTCTGCTTGTGTAAACATTTTTTAACTGAACAACACATTCTACTAGTTGACGCATGAGTATATTTTCAGGAAATTCATTGATATCGTCGTTTGCAATTGGGCCTATTATATTTATAAACTTCTCCATTGCAGCTTTCATGCCTTCCTCTTTTTGACTAGTATACTC
>JAEZRL010000136.1 GCA_023440945.1 Bacteroidota bacterium | reverse complement strand
GTTCTGAGCTTTATTGAACTGAAAAAATTCATTACACAAAACTTAATATAGGATTTGTTGTTTCGATAAAAATGAAAAAGGAGCTGTAAAAAAGCTCCTTCTTATTTTGTATTCACCATGAATATCTATGCATTTCTGTTTATGCAGTTAAGATCCTGGAAAGCCTCTGTTAAACGTTTGACGATGCTTTCTTCACCTTTGCGTAACCACACTCTTGGATCGTAATATTTTTTATTTGGTTTTGCCGGACCTTCAGGATTGCCTAATTGTCCTTGCAAATACGCTTCATTCTTTTTATAGTAATCAAACACACCTTCTGCAAAAGCCCATTGCATATCTGTATCAATATTCATTTTTATTACGCCGTAATTAAGTGTTTCTGCAATTTCTTCTTTAGCAGACCCGCTTCCACCATGAAACACAAAATATACAGGTTTATCATTTTCATCACGTCCTAATTTCTTTGCAATATATTCTTGGGAGTTCTTTAGAATTACAGGTCGCAACTCCACATTACCAGGGCTGTACACACCATGTACATTACCAAATGCAGCAGCAATCGTAAACAAAGAACCTATTTCTTTCAGCGCTTCATAAGCAAGATAAACTTCTTCAGGTTGTGTATATAACTTCGAGTTTTCTACACCGGAATTATCAACACCATCTTCTTCACCACCTGTAACTCCTAACTCCATTTCTATGCTCATTCCTAATTTGTTCATTCTTGTAAAAAACTTCACGCAGGTTTCAATGTTCTCCTGGATGTGTTCTTCACTCAAATCAAGCATGTGCGAACTGAATAAAGGTTGTCCGTTCTTTTCATAATAAGCTTCGCCTGCAGTTAATAAACCATCAATCCATGGCAGCCATTTTTTAGCAGCATGATCCGTGTGAAGCACAACAGGTACGCCATAATATTGAGCAACAGTATGTACATGCAAAGCGCCGCTCACAGCACCGGAAATATTTGCCTGCAGTTTATCGTTGGGCATTGCTTTTCCTGCGTAGAATTGTGCACCGCCATTGCTGAATTGGATGATAACAGGTGAATTAACTTTTGCTGCTGTTTCAAGTACAGCATTAATTGAATCGGTGCCAATAACATTCACTGCCGGTAAAGCAAATTTATTTTGTTTGGCATCTTCGTATAATGCTGTCAATTCATCTCCATGTAAAACGCCGGCTCTGTATTTTGCCATGAGTAGTATTTTTGAAATGGTAAAAACGTTTTAAAAAATCAGTTTGCAAAATAAAGACTTAAATAAGGAAGATTCAAAACGAAATTCTACTGCATTAGTATGAGATAACTCAAACTCCTTATTTTTGCTTTCTTATTACCCAATGACGAATATGAAACCGAGCATGATAAATCTTTAATATAAGAGTAAATTGGAAATGCAAGGTTACATCTGACCCAAGAAGCAATAAAAAATTTCAGATGAAAAAAGATGATGATTTTGAGTCGAATCTTTCTGGCAGTGAGAGTGAAGGGCAATCGGAAGAAGCAAGAGAACGCTGGTATAGGCGCTTCAGAAAAGGTATATTAACTTCTACAGCCGAGAAAAAAGAAACACCGGAAGGATTATGGAATAAGTGTCCTGAATGTAATTATATAACTACCACAACAGAATTAAAAGAAAATCTTTTTGTTTGTCCGCGATGCAATTATCACCATCGGATTGGCAGTGATGAGTACTACGAAATATTATTCGACAATAACAAATACACCGAACTTTTTGATAACATACAAAGCAAAGATTTTTTAGGTTTTACTGATTTAAAACCTTATCAAAAAAGGCTTGACGATATTCATGCAAATACCGATTTGAAAGACAGTATGCGGGTTGCTGTTGGTGAAGTGAATGGAAAAGAAATCGTTATTGCTTGCATGGATTTTGAATTTATTGGCGGCTCACTGGGAAGTGTGATGGGAGAGAAGTTTAGCCGTGCAGTTGATTATTGTATTGAACATAAACTTCCTTATCTCGTTATAAGCAAAAGCGGTGGTGCACGTATGATGGAAAGTGCATTTAGCCTGATGCAGCTTGCCAAAACAAGCGGTAAACTTTCACAGTTAAGCGATGCAAAACTTCCTTTTATTTCTTTGTTAACAGACCCTACATTTGGTGGTATTTCTGCAAGCTTTGGAATGCTTGGTGATCTGAATATAGCAGAGCCAGGTGCGCTTATTGGTTTTGCCGGACCAAGAGTAATAAAAGAAACAATTAAAAAGGATCTGCCTGAAGGTTTCCAGCGGAGCGAATTTTTACTTGAACATGGTTTCCTCGATTTTATTGTTGACAGAAAAGAACTGAAAGAAAAACTTACACAGTTGATTGTTTTGTTCCAGAGTTGATTACTTCTTAAAGGGTTGAAATTATCGGGTTGGGTTTGTTGTTTGAGGTAGTGGGAATGATCGTCGTTATGAAGGATATTACTACAGTTCGTAAAACAAAAAATCTTCTTGTTATGAAGAAAAAGAAATTTCTTTCTTAAGTAGCTCTTCTGCTTCGGATACAATCGTTTCCGGTTGAGGATAAGGAATGTTTTTTTGCATTACTTCTTCGCTAACATACCGCACTACTTCGTTTCTGCTTTTCAATTCTTGCTGTACTGAATAATATAAAACTTTCGATGGAACATGCCAGGGCGTATGCTGCGGGTTGGTAAGCGCATATAAAACAATTACCGGTGTTTGCATAGCTGCCGCAATATGAACTGTTCCGGTGTTAACGGAAACAACAAGTGCAGCTTTTTGAATGACTGCAATAAAATCTTCAATAGTAAGCAGTCCGGCAACAGAAATAGCGCAGGAACCAATACCGCTTCTGATCGTGTCTGCTAATTTTTTCTCTGAAGCAGCGCCTGTTAACAGTATCTGGTGTTTTGTTTTTTGATGAATAAGTTTTCCTGTTTCTATCCACAGATCAGTTGGATATTCTCTTTTTGTTTCGCTTACGCCTGCATGAAAAATTATCATTGGTGCGTCTATGTCAACACCTGCATCCAATAATTTTTGTAGCGCTGTTTGTACTGCATCACGTGAAATAGTAAGAGATAGGGTTTGATTATTGGTTGAGGCACCGATTGACTCTACCAATTGCAGATCTCTTTTAACCTGATGTTGTATAAAAGTATAAGGTTCTTTTTCCGGAATCCAGTCTGTTAATAAATGATATGGGTTTTCCCTGCAATAGGAGAGGCGTTTTGGGACGCCGGCCATAAAAGAGAGCATTGCTGCAGGCAAAGGGTTTTGACTATATACTGTAAAAATGATGGCAGCATCAAAGCGATGAGCTTTTAATTCATTCACTAATTTTTCAACATCTTCTGCTTTGACAGGTTCTTTTGTTTTGATCCAGGGAAGATCGTACACAAGTACATCATCAATATCTTTTATGAAAGGCGTGATAAGTTTTCCCATACTTGAAGTAAGGACGGTGATCCTGCATTGGAAGCTTTCTTTTAAAGCACGAATTGCAGGACCTGTCATAATGAGATCACCCATATTATCAGCCCTTATCACTAAAATATTTTTGCAATCACTCCAGTTCTGCATGCACCATATTTTTTCTGCTGTTTGTTTTTTGTAAAATGATCTCTGCGGCTTCTTTAAAATTTTTTACTGTATAAGAAGGCTTGCGTTGTTCATTCATTATCCATTCCGTTTCGTTGCCGTTATCAATAAGAATTGTTGAACAACCTGCTGCATTGCCTGCTTCTGCATCATTCAAAATATCGCCTATCATCCATGATTCATTCAGTTCAATATTATACTCTGCTGCAGCTTTTAATAACATGCCTGCTTTTGGCTTTCTGCAATCACATTCTATTGCATATTTTTTTATAATTCCATCAGGAAAATGCGGGCAATAATAAAAGTCGTCAATTGTTGTGTGATAAGGTTTCAAAAGTTCAGTGATACGTTTGTTTACAACATGCAATGCTTCTTCTTTAAAATATCCCCTTGCTACACCTGATTGATTCGATATAACAATAAGTAGATAGCCTTGTTGTTGAAGCATGTGAAGTGATGTACCAACATAATTTTCAAGTTCTATCAATCTCGGTTGAACATTATACGGCACATCATGTATTAATGTTCCATCTTTATCAATAAATACAGCTTTATTCATCTATTGCTGAACGTTGAGCTTTGGGTACAATGGTTCCGGTAATAAATTTTCTATGTGTATGAGATTAAGTGCATCCATTGCAATGCTTCTTTTTGATTTTGCGGGTTCTGCCACTTCTCTGAAGATAACATCCTGGTATAACTCGTGAAGCATCGCAGCGATCTTCGACCACGTAAACAATTTGTTTACTCTCTTCAAAGCATTGGTACGCATAATAGCCATTGCTTTTTCATCTGCGATGAGGCATCTGATTTTTTCAGCAAGAGCAGCCGCATCTTTTGGCGGGACGAGATAACCGGTTTTGCCATCAACAACGCTGTATTTTATACCACCTACATTTGCACCAATAACAGGTGTTCCGCAAGCCATTGCTTCTAAAGGTGTGATGCCAAACGGTTCATACCAGGGAGTGGTGATAAAAATATCGGCTGCGCCATAATAATATTTTAATACATCTCTTTTCTTTCTTCCAACAAAAGTTACATTATCTAACACGCCTTCTTCAATAGCAATTTTTTGTAGTCTTGCAATTTCAGGAATCAATAGGGGATCTGGTACATCAGCTTCTCCGCCTACAACTATTAAACGAATTTTAGCAGATGTATTTTTTAATTTACCTAAAGAGCGAATCACATTATCAACGCCTTTGCGAGGCACCATTCTTCCTAATTGTAGTATAATTTTTTCATCCTGTTTAAGATTAAGAATTTTTCTTGCTACGGTTTTGTTGATGGGATAAAATTCTTTCGGACTGAATCCACATGGTACAATCGTAATTTTATCAGCAGGCGCATCATAATAATTAATAAGATCTTCGCGATCCTGGGGGCATTCTGCAATTACACAATCTGCATCTTTCACAATAAATCTTTCTATATCCAAACGTTGTTTAGGAAATTTATCTGCTTCTTTTTGATGCACTTGCCTTACCAAACCCAATGCATGAAATGTAACAACATAAGGTATTCTCAAAGCCTTTTTAATATTTGATACTACCAATGCCGACATAAAAAAGTTTGCATGCATCAAAGTATAATCAAGTTCTTCGCGGCGGATAAAGTTTAGCATGTTACGGCTGAATTCATCCATGTGCTGCAATAGGTCTTCTTTAGGAATACATGCTGCAGGTCCGGCTTTTACATGTATAACTCTTATATGCGGCAACCAATCCACTATTTCATTTGTGCTTTTATCTTCTCTTCTTGTATATACATCCACTTCATAGCCAAATTTTACCAACTGCTTCGGTAGCTCAGCCACATATACATTTTGCCCACCGCTGTCCACACCACCTAAAGTAGCTAATGGAGAAGCATGCTCGCTAATAAAAGCTATTTTCTTTTTCATAGTTAAGTTTTAAAATTTTTGTAATTAGGCCTTTCATTCTATTTCCGCATGCTGAATGGCAAACCTTTTTTTCTTCGACAATAAAGGAGTAATAAAAAACTGCAGAAAGTTGTGTTGAAAAACTGCAATAAGAATATTCGTTCTTCAGGTATTCAGAAGGGACTGGCAAGTTTTTGCTTTTTATATTTTCTTCTGTAAAAGAATGTAGAGATAATATGTTATTAAGACGTTGTAACATAAGCTGCAATACACAGGATAAAAATAGTGCCAAAGCATAAGCGGCTTAATAAGAGGAGAAGAAGAGAGCAAGCAATTGCAACAACTAGTCTTTGTAGAATAATTTCTACATACTTCAATATAAAAAATTGAAGTTGAACTTTAAAAGAAATAATAATATTTAAACCGTTGGAACTACAATTCTATTTATATATAGCTGTTTGAATGGCAATACGAATAAAGCATTTGTTTAACTGTTTGTAAGAATAATGAAAGTTTTATTGCATCTGTTCAGTATTCTTAATAAAGTCGGTTTAGATTTTGGAATAGAAACACCAATAAGTTCCCTATAAATAATTAAGTATGTACACATTAGGTATTAATGCTGTTTTCCACGATTCTGCTGCCTGTATTACTAAAGATGGCGTATTGCTCGCTGCAGCCGAAGAAGAACGTTTTACGCATATCAAACATGGTAAAAGACCTATACCTTTTTCTGTTTATGAGTTGCCTTATCATGCAATAAATTATTGTTTATCTGTTGCAGGCATTCATATTAATGAAGTAGATAAAATCGCATATTCATTCAATCCTTATGAGTTATTGGGTAAACATGCAGATAAAGAGTTAATCACCTTACCTCTTCAGCCGAGTGCATATAAAAATTCAGATGAATGGATGTCAGTTTGGGATCCATTGTTCTTATCCTATATAGTTAATGCACCACGACAATTGGCGGATGGTTATCCGCATCATTTGCAAAAACGTTTTATTGGGGCAAAACAATCACCTGAAAAATGGCATTATGTAGATCATCATATCGCACATGCTGCAAGTGCTTTTTTGCCTTCGCCTTTTGATAAGGCAGCAGTGATGACAATTGATGGAAGAGGCGAAAAAACAACAACAGCTTATTATATTGGTGAAGAAAATGATCTGAAAAAAATAAGCGAAGTTTCATTGCCTCATTCACTTGGACTTTTGTATGAAAGTGTTACCAGTTATTTAGGTTTTCTTCATTCCTCTGATGAATATAAAGTGATGGCGCTTGCCTCTTATGGAGAGCCGGAATATTTGAATGAGTTTCGTTCAATGATCCATGTTGGCGAAAAAGGGACTTATACAATTGATGCTCTGCGACTGGAAGAACGTTTTGGTAAAACAAGAAGAAAAGATGAACCCTTCACTAAAAAACATTTTGATATAGCACATTCCTTACAAAAAGTATTAGAAGAAACAGTATTGCAATTAGTAAGTTGGTTATATAATGAAACGAAGCTTGATAATTTATGTCTTGCAGGCGGTGTTGCACTCAATTGTGTGCTAAATTCCGTTATAAGAGATCACAGCCAGTTTAAAAATATTTGGGTACAACCTGCTTCCGGGGATGCGGGAACTGCACTTGGCGCTGCATTATGGGTTGATGCGCAGCAGCGAAGCGATAAACAAAAACATTTTGTAATGGATAATGTTTATTGGGGCCCAGAGTATTCAGATAATGAGATAGAAAATTTTTTACGCTGGACAAAAGTACCGTATCGCAGATTGGATGATGTAGCAAAAGAAGCTGCGGCAATTTTAGCAGAAGATAAAGTGATAGGATGGTACCAGGGTAGAATGGAATTTGGTCCGAGGGCATTGGGGGGACGATCTATTCTTGCTTCGCCGGTGAATGCAGAGATGCAAGCAAAACTGAATGAAATAAAAGACCGTGAAGATTTTCGTCCGGTTGCGCCGGTAGTTCTGGAAGAAGAAGCAGCCGAATGGTTTGAAGATGCCTATTATTCTCCTTTTATGCTCTTTGTAAATAATGTTAAACATAGTAAAGCCGATAAAATTCCGGCTGTGAGGCATGTTGATGGTACTGCACGTATTCAAACTGTGAATAGTGAACAGAACGGTTTGTATTACGATCTGCTGAAAGAATTTTATAAACTGACAGGGGTGCCGGTACTGATAAATACTTCTTTCAACACGAGAGGAGAACCTATTGTTTGCACGCCACGTGATGCGATTGAGTGTTTCTGGACATCCCCTTTTGATGCACTTGTTATCGGTTCATTTTTACTAGAAAAAGAAACGTCGCAAACATGGCTGTATAAGGAGATGAACGTTGAAGAGTGCGACGCAACGGAAGCTTGATTGTTGAATCTGAAGTTTGGCTCAAAAAAATGGATATAAAACGTATGGATGTAAAAGTATCTGTAGTAATTCCAACTTATAACAGGCCTGCTTTGATAAAAAAATGTTTGGAAGGCTTGGTACAACAGGATTTTAACCCCGATGCCTATGAAATAATTGTTGTTACCGATGGGCCTGATGAAAGAACTTCCTCTATTATAAATACTTATAAAAACAAATGTAACAGGCAGGTGCATTGTTATTCTTTGCCTGTAAAAAAAGGTCCTGCAGCAGCGAGAAACAAAGGCTGGCGTTCAGCAAAAGGCGAACTGATACTATTTACCGATGATGATTGCATCCCCACTGCAACGTGGGTATCGGGATTTTGGAAAGCGTATGAAGCAATGCAAACAAACCGTATTGCTTTTACCGGAGAAATTTTAGTGCCGCATAAAAAACCGCCAACTGATCATGAACGCAATACAATTGCTTTAGAAGAAGCAGATTTTGTTACTGCTAATTGTGCTGTTAATAAAGCAATGCTTGAACACATTGGTGGTTTTGATGAGGCATTTAAAATGGCATGGAGAGAAGACAGCGATCTTGAATTTAAATTATTGAATGCCGGCGTTAATATTCCGCATGTAGAAGATGCAGTTGTTGAACATCCTATTCGCCAAGCACCTTGGGGAATAAGTTTAAAAGAACAACGGAAAAGTATGTTCAATGCATTGCTTTTTAAAAAATATCCGAAGCTGTATCGCAACCGGATTAATAAGAGACCCGTGTTGCTTTATTATGGAATGGTACTGTTGCTGTTCATTTGTTTAACAGCCCTTTTGTTAGCTATAAAAACACTTGCAGTTGGCTCGTTTTTGGGATGGTTAATATTGGTGACCTATTTCATTACAAAGCGTTTATCAGGCGCATCACTGGCTTTTAAACACGTGATGGAAATGATAGTAACATCCATGTTTATTCCGTTTTTATCCGTGTTCTGGACGTTATATGGATCGTATAAGTATAAAGTATTGTTTCTGTGAAATGAACATGATTGCAAATAGATGAATGATTGGCTGTTATGGAATTCCGTCGGCCTTTAAAAACAATAAAAAATTTTCGGATGGAACTAAGCCAGGTAGAATATTAACAGAAAGAGGAATGAGAAAGGGAGGTTCTGTCTGCCCTTAAAAAACATAAAAAGATTTTCAGATGAAACTTAATTCGGACAAAATTCAAAAGATCGCGGTTTTCAGGGCGTTACAGTTAGGGGATATGTTATGTGTTATACCGGCCATAAGGGCTTTGCGTGCTGCTTATCCTGATGCTGAAATTACTTTGCTTGGTTTACCGTGGGCAGCAGGATTTGTAAAAAGATTTTCAAAATATTTTGACCGGTTTATTCATTTTCCCGGTTATCCGAATTTGCCCGAACAGGAATATGATGCCAAAGCTTTTGCGCAATTCTTACAACAGGTTCAGGAGGAGCATTTCGATCTTGTTTTGCAAATGCAGGGCAACGGTACTTATGTTAATCCGTTAGTGCATCAGTTTGGTGCTGTTTATACAGCGGGTTTTTACAACAATAAAAGTTATATCGAATCAGACTTGTTCATTCCTTACCCGAACTATGGCTCGGAAATAGAAAGACATTTATTGCTGATGAGTCATCTTGGAATTCCATTGGACGGCACTTATCTTGAATTTCCTATAACAGAAAAAGACGAAAAAGATTTTAATGAGCTGTTGTTGCCATTAATACCCGGAAAATATGTTTGCACTCATCCGGGTTCAAGAAGTGCTGCACGTCAATGGCCGCCACAATATTTTGCTGCACTTGCTGATTATTGCATCGAGCGGGGATATACAGTTGTAATCACGGGAACAAAAGACGAAGTAGATATTACAAGAGAAGTTGCGAAATGTATGAATCATCCAGCTATTGATCTTTCCGGCAAAACAAGTCTTGGTGCTGTTGCTGTTTTAATAAAAAATGCATTTTTGCTTATCTCTAATTGCACTGGTGTTTCGCATATTGCATCTGCCGTAAAAACAAAAAGCGTTGTTATAAGTCTGGATGGAGAACCTGAACGTTGGGGGCCTTTGAACAGGCAATTGCATCATGTTATTGACTGGACAACCAATCCTCATTTCGATGCAGTTTTACTGGAAGTTGTTTCTGTATTTAACCAACCTGAATATGTAAAAGTGGAGCGTTGAAATATTTTTTATTGAACCGGCAAGAGGGCATGTATTAAGCTTCTGTTGTGTCACTCACTTGTACTGCAACAATTCTCATCGGCCAGAATTCAACAGCGTTCATTCCCTCAATCCAATTTCTTCTGCAAAAGGTCATGCACCTGTTTTTGATAAGTATAACTAACTGGGATGATCTTATTTCCCAAACGCAGAGAATTTTTATTCCAGCTATTTATTTTTTCTACAGGAACAATATAAGAACGGTGCACACGAATGAATTTTTGTGAAGGCAGTTTATCAGAAACGGTCTTCATACTCATGTGAATGAGATAAGGTTTACCTGTTGTATAGATCTTTATATAATCATCCAGGGCTTCAATAAATTCAATCTCCTTAAAAAATATTTTATTCCACTGGTAATTATACTTTACAAAAAGATAACCTTCGTTTATCTCTTTATCCTGCCTGTATTCTACTAATTCTTTTGCTTTTGTTGCAGCTTTTAAAAAACGCTCATATTCAAAAGGTTTCAATAAATAATCCACAGCATCAAGGTTAAAACCTTCTACAGCATAATGACTATAAGCGGTCGTAAAAATTACAGGTGGCTTTTTTTCAAGCGAAGAAAATAATTGCATGCCGTTTATGTCCGGCATCTGAATATCAAGAAATAAGAGATCCGGTTCGTTTGATGCAAGGTATTCTTTGGCTTTCAATGCATCGGTAAAGGTTTCGGAAATTTCTAACCATCCTGTTTGTTCAACATAACTTTTAATAAGTTCCAGCGCTAATGGCTCATCATCAATCGCTATACATCTCATGCCTGCAAATTTATGGTGAGTGAAACATTAAATTGTTTATCAGTTGAAGATATGTTTAGAGTGTGCTTTTTATTATAGAGTAATTCGAGCCTTCTTTTTGTGTTGATGATACCCATGCCTGTTCCTTTAAGCGTTGTGTTTGTGTTGGGAAAACAGTAATTGTTGCATAAAAAATACAGTTCATCATTCTCCACTTTTATCTGTACAAGAATATCGGAACTGTGATGTGCGCTAATACCATATTTAAAAGCATTTTCTATAAAAGGAATAAACAACAAAGGAGCGATCATCACGTGCTCCATATTTCCACAGGTTGAAAATTGTATTTGAATATTATCTGTTAAACGAAGTTTCTGCAATTGTATATAACTATTGATGAAATCTATTTCCTGCTGCAGCATTACAAAATCTTTCTGTGATTCTTCAAGCGTATAACGCATGATGTG
>JAEZRL010000088.1 GCA_023440945.1 Bacteroidota bacterium | reverse complement strand
GAGTATCATTACTGGTTATTTTTATTGATTGGTAATAACTGAAGATGATTTAATTCTTACATCGGCATATTGCCATGCCTCATCAAAAGCAGCTTTAACGGTTTGTGCTTCCGTTGAAATAATTTTTGTTTTGCCGTTTCCGACATCTACAAATTGTAAAATCTCCTGCAGGTTTTTGTCATCTGCTTTTACATCAGGCGCAAAATTATTATTGAGGTTTACTTTCAGCGTCATAAGTTCGTTCTCTATGTAGTTAATAATTCCAAGTTGAATGGATGAGCTATCGTCAGCCGTTTTTGTTTTATCATAATTCGTTCTTATAAAACCACCTGTTTTCATGTTCAATTTTACTACAGGTGCTATCCATTTTTTCAATCCTTCTTCGGTGGTAAATAATTTCCAAACCTGTGTTTTCTCAGCAGGAACAATAATTGAAAGCTGTAACACTTTTTCTCCAAAAGCTGTGGTATAAGAAGTGTTCTCTACCTGTGCATGCAACTGTGTTATTGAAAAGAAAACGGTTAAAGTTAAAAGGCAGAAGATTTTCATACTGGTATGTTTTAGAAACCCGGATTTAATAAAATGAGTGGCCTTCTGAAAATAATATTTAAATTGTAAAACCTAAAGAAAAATCTTCCTGAATGGCGAGTTTTCGCAGCCGAAGTGTTGCGTGGTTGTTCTAAGCAATAAAAACTAACTACACTTTAAAGAAGCATGGATTGAAGTTAGGAACTGAACTGGCTTTTGTGCCTCGATTGCTGCAATCTACCTGCTTACGCTCTGCAAGAACCAAACTTGTAAAAGAGATAAACTTCCTGATGCTCCCTTGTTTTGCAACGGTATCATGTTTGCAGTGCTACGGGAAAAGTTGAATGGATACAAACGAAACGGATAAGCGGCAAAAGCCACCCGGACCAACTGATTACCTTGCCAACGAACGAACATTTCTTGCCTGGATTAGAACCAGTATTGCACTGATGGGCTTTGGTTTTGTTATCGTGAAATTCGCTTTGTTTATTAAACAAATATCACTTGCCCTGGGTGAGAAGATGTCTGTTCAGAGCAAAGGTTATTCAGCGATAATTGGTGTAATAATGGTGGCGCTTGGCGCTCTTATGGCTATTTTAGCCTTTTTACGTTACCGGAATATTGAGAGGCAATTGAATAACAATAGTTACTTCCCGTCGAAGTGGCTTTCCTTGTTAGTCACCTTAAGCATTGTCATTGGCAGCATTCTCTTGATCCTTTACCTGCTCCCGAATATCCGCATTTAACATTCAGCTTCTTCAATTGAACATACAAAATCTTTTACTCAAAAGTGAGCGTTGAGAAAATACAGTATTAAAAGCTTCTTCCATTGTATTATAAACTATCACCCGTTGATCCTCGAAAAAAATAATTTACCTCGTATTATAAATGTTATCCTGACACTTAAAAAAATATACTTAAATTGTATTTTTTTTAGCTAACTATTTATGAGCCCCAATAATTTATTTGTAATTGGTGTTGACTTTGGAACTGATTCAGTAAGGTCGGTTATTGTAAATGCATTTAACGGAGATGAAGTTGCTTCCTCAGTGTTTTATTATCCTCGCTGGAAAAAAGGATTGTACTGTGATCCTGTAAAAAATCAATTCCGTCAACATCCCCTGGATTATATAGAAGGACTGCAGGCAACGATAACGGACTGCGTGAATCAGGCAGGTAAAGATGTTGCATCAAATATTGTCTCAATTTCCGCAGATACCACTGGTTCAACTCCTGTTGCCGTGGATAAAACAGGAACCCCGTTGGCTTTACTTCCAGCTTTTGAAAATAACCCTAACGCGATGTTTGTTCTTTGGAAAGATCATACAGCGACTACAGAAGCTTCGGAAATAAATGAGCAGGCAAAGAAGTTTGACATAAATTATTTACAGTATGTTGGCGGCATTTATTCATCCGAATGGTTTTGGGCCAAATTGCTGCACGTATTAAGAGTGGATGAAAGTGTAAGGGATAGCTGTTATTCATGGGTTGAACACTGTGACTGGATTCCTTTTTTATTGACCGGTGGAAACGATATACATCAAATGAAGAGGGGCGTTTGTGCTGCCGGACATAAAGCTTTATGGGCGACCGGTTTTGGAGGTTTGCCGCCAAATGATTTCTTCTCTTCCATTGATCCATTATTAAATAATTTCACTTCAAGGCTTTTTACAAAAACCTATACTGCTGATAAACCCGCAGGTAATTTATCTGCAGAATGGGCCGAAAAACTCGGCTTGTCCACAGATGTGGTGGTAGGCGTTGGTGCTTTCGATGCGCACATGGGAGCAGTGGGAGGGCAAATAGAACCTTATCATCTAAGTAAGGTAATGGGAACTTCTACCTGCGACATGCTGGTTGCTCCCACGGACCAGGTAAAAGAAATTTTGGTTGATGGTATTTGCGGACAGGTACCTGGTTCGGTAATTCCTGGGATGATGGGCATGGAAGCCGGTCAGTCGGCATTTGGTGATACCTATGCCTGGTTTAAAGATCTTTTATCCTGGCCCCTGTTGAATTTGATTCCCGGTTCTTCCGTTATTGATTCTGAAACTGCTGATAAACTTATTGAAGAAACTACTGCTAAAATTATTACGCACCTCTCTGCGGAAGCGCAAAAATTACCTTTAAAGGAGGATGATGAATTAGCTGTAGATTGGTTGAACGGAAGAAGAACGCCTGATGCCAACCAGTTACTGAAAGCTGCCGCTACAGGATTAAGTTTAGCAACAGGTGCACCAAGATTTTTTAAAGCTTTGGTAGAAGCTACGTGTTTTGGCGCTAAGGCGATCGTGGATCGGTTTAATGAGCAGGGGGTGACGGTTAAAGGATTGATTGGTGTTGGAGGAGTTGCGAGAAAGTCGCCTTACATTATGCAAACCATGGTTGATGTGATTAATATGCCCCTGAAAATTCATCGGTCAGAGCAAACATGCGCAACCGGCGCTGCTATGTTTGCAGCGACAGCCGCAGGAATTTATGATAAGGTTGAAGATGCAATGAATGCAATGGGCGGTGGTTTCGACAAAGAATATTTTCCCGATAAAGAAAAAGCAGAAATATATGCCAGGCGATATGTGAAATATCAGCAGTTAGGTAAATTTATAGAACAACAAACACCATAACCTGTGCGAAGAAAATACGAACATATTCAACAGGAAGCCTACGAAGCGAATATGCAGTTGCCAAAATCAGGACTTGTTTTATTCACGTTTGGAAATGTAAGCGCCGCTGATCGCGACTTAGGTGTATTTGCTATTAAGCCAAGCGGCGTGCCTTATGAAGAACTATCTCCCGGAAAAATGGTGATCGTTGATTTTGATTCAAACACGGTTGAAGGAACTTTAAGACCATCGTCAGACACAAAAACGCATGCTGTTTTATATAAGCATTGGGAGAAGATCAGAGGTATTGCCCATACGCATTCTACTTATGCAACTGCATGGGCACAAAGCCTGCGTAGCATACCTATTTACGGAACAACACATGCAGATCATATCACCTGTGATGTTCCCTGTGCACCACCCATGGACGATGAAATGATCCGTGGAGATTATGAGTACCAAACAGGATTTCAAATTATAAATGCTTTACGCGAAAAAGCTTTGAGCTATGAGGAGGTTGAAATGATTCTTGTCGGAAATCATGCGCCATTTACCTGGGGAAAAACAGCTGCCAAAGCGGTTTACAACAGTGCCGTGTTGGAGAATATAGCACACATGGCTTACTTAACTGAATCTATTAAAGCAGATGCCTTACGTTTAAAGGATGCACTGATTAAAAAACATTATGAAAGAAAACATGGCCCCGATAGTTATTACGGGCAGCAGTAAACGAAGAAGTTTTTTATTCTATTGAATTTTTAAGAACGACTCAGGTATTTATAAAAACAAGTGGCGGCTGCTCGTACCTATTATTGATTTGTATTTGACCTGAATAATAATTAAAAAGAGAGATTATGAAAAAACTGTTTTTCTCTTTCATGCTTTTCAGTGTGTGCAACACGTATGGGCAAAACAAAGATTATCCGTATGTAGCAGTTCCGTTTACTGATGTAAAGCTGTCAGATAATTTTTGGCTGCCACGTATAAAGATCAATCATACCGTAACCATACCCGCTTCCTTTGAGCGTTGTGAGAGTACAGGCCGCATACATAATTTTGAAATGGCGGCAACGCATACAGGTAAATTCTGCACCATCTATCCTTTTGACGATACCGACATCTATAAAACCATTGAAGGAGCATCCTATTCGTTAAGTCTCTTCCCCGATGCCAAACTTGAAAAATATGTTGATTCGCTGATTACAATAATACAGAAAGCACAGGAACCTGATGGCTATCTGTATACTGCCCGTACCATCGATTCGATACATCCGCAGTCATGGGCCGGTAAAACACGCTGGGTAAATGAAAGAAAAATGAGCCATGAACTCTACAATGCGGGTCACCTGTATGAGGCAGCCGCAGCTCATTATTATGCCACCGGTAAGAAATCGCTCCTCAATATCGCTTTAAAAAATGCAGATCTTGTTTGCTCAGTCTTTAACGAGAATGGTTTGCATACCGCCCCCGGTCATGAAATTGTTGAAATGGGTTTGGTGAAACTGTACCGTATAACCGGTCAGAAAAAATATTTGCAAACAGCGAAGTTTTTTATAGAACAAAGAGGCCATTATAATGGCTACGACAGTACCAGCGATAATGAATATCAGAATGGGGAGTACTGGCAGGATGATAAGCCTGTGGTTGATCAAACGGAAGCTGAAGGCCATGCAGTGCGTGCCGGTTATTTGTATTCAGCAGTTGCTGATGTGGCGGCTTTAACAGGTGACACCGCTTTTTTAAAAGCCGTCGATACGATTTGGAATAATGTGGTGAGTAAAAAAATGTATGTTCAGGGTGGGGTTGGAGCGGTAGGTGATGGTGAACGTTTTGGTGATAACTATGAACTCCCAAATGCAACCGCTTATAATGAAACCTGCGCGGCAATTGCACAGGCTTTCTGGAATGAAAGAATGTTCCTGCTTCATGGCGATTCAAAATATATAGATGTGCTTGAAAAGATCATGTACAACGGTTTGATATCAGGAATAGGACTGGATGGTAAGTCCTTCTTCTATACCAATGCAATGCAGATAACTTCATTGTCTCCAAATGATGCCGAGAGGGAAAGGTCAGGGTGGTTTCCATGTTCCTGCTGCCCTACAAACCTTGTAAGATTTATTCCTGCCGTTCCCGGTTATGTGTATGCGCAGAAGGATGATAAATTGTTTGTAAACCTCTTTATGAGCAGCACTACCAATCTGACTATAAAGAATAAGAACGTTAAGCTGGTACAACAGAATAATTATCCTTGGGATGGCGACTTACTGTTTACCGTTAATCCTGCCTCTCCATTAGACTTTACTATATGCATGCGAATTCCCGGTTGGGCACGGGATGAAGAAATGCCTTCAGGTCTATACCGCTTTCAAACAACAAATAATCATTCTGTCAGCATTAAGATCAATGGCAAAGAGATAAGCTACCAGGTGAAAAACGGCTATGCCCTTATTTCACGCAAATGGGAAAAAGGGGATAAGATAGAAGTTAATTTACCTATGACGGTGTCAAGAGTAATTGCGAACAAAAATGTGAAGGATGATAATGGCAAAGTTGCGCTGCAACGAGGGCCGTTAATGTATTGCGCCGAGTGGGCTGATAACGATGGCAAAGCAACCAACTTCATCATTCCTGAAAACACCAAGTTTTCCAATGCTTTTTTACCCGGCACCTTAAATGGAATTGAAGAAATTACCGCTACAGTTCCTGCTGTTGTTATAGATAAGGATGGCAATTCAGTTAAAACAGTTCAAAAAAAATTTACTGCCATTCCTTACTATGCATGGGCCAACCGTGGTGAAGGTGAAATGGTTTTGTGGTTTCCTCAAAAAATAAACAACATAGATATCCTTACTAATTCAATTGCTACCATCAATAAAAAATAAAGAATGATTGATCTAAAAAAGAAGGAAGTTTGGTTTGTAACAGGCAGTCAGCATTTGTATGGCGAAGAAACGCTGAATAAAGTAGCGGAACATTCTCAGGTAATTGCCAAATCATTCAATCAAGATTCGCGTATCCCGGTGGCCGTTATATGGAAACCAACCGTAAAAACGCCGGAAGAGATTTATAACATCTGCATGGAAGCGAATACTGCAAAAAATTGTATCGGCATCATCGCGTGGATGCACACTTTTTCTCCTGCAAAAATGTGGATCGGTGGTTTGAAAATTCTGCAAAAACCACTTTGTCATCTGCATACACAATTCAACAGGGACATTCCATGGAGCGATATTGATATGGATTTTATGAACCTGAATCAAAGTGCGCATGGCGACCGTGAATTCGGGTTTATTACAACGCGAATGCGTATTCGTGGAAAAGTAGTAGTTGGATATTGGCAGGATACAAAAGTGCTGGAGAGTATTAATGTTTGGTCACGGGCTGCTGCAGGCTGGAACGACTGGCAAGGTGCAAAATTTGTTCGCTTTGGCGATAACATGCGGTATGTGGCCGTAACAGAAGGGGATAAGGTAGAAGCGGAAATCACATTTGGTTATTCTGTAAACACCCACGGAATTGGCGATTTGGTAAATGTGATAAACGAAGTAACAGATGCGGATGTCACTAAACTTATACAACTGTACGAAGACAGTTATATACTGGATGAAAGTTTGAAGAAAGGAAATGAAAGACACCAGTCTTTGATAGATGCAGCCCGTATTGAGCTGGGCTTGCAATATTTTTTAGAGCAGGGCAATTTCAAAGGCTTTACAGACACTTTTGAAGACCTTCATGGAATAAAGCAATTACCGGGAATTGGCGCTCAGCGAATGATGGCCGCCGGCTATGGTTTTGCTGCTGAAGGAGATTGGAAAACCGCAGCTCTTGTGAGAGCAATG
Source organism: Bacteroidota bacterium (assembly GCA_023440945.1). GTDB lineage: Bacteria > Bacteroidota > Bacteroidia > Chitinophagales > Chitinophagaceae > JAEZRL01. The sequence goes on along the minus strand of JAEZRL010000088.1, from coordinate 10,675 downwards.
AAAGTGATGGGTCATGGTTTGGCTGGTGGTAATTCTTTTATGGAGGATTACACCTATCATTTTAATCCTGATAATGAAATGGTGCTCGGTTCGCACATGCTCGAAATCTGTCCTTCCATTGCACAGGGAAAACCTTCCGGCGAAATACATCCTTTGGGAATCGGAGGAAAAGCAGATCCTGTGCGGTTGGTTTTTAATGTCAGCAGTGGTGAAGCTTTAAATGCCTCTGTTATTGACATGGGAAATCGCTTTCGTTTATTGGTAAATCAGGTAGAAGCGGTGGCTCCTGTACATGAATTACCAAAATTGCCTGTTGCGAGAGTTTTGTGGAAACCTAAACCCGATATGGCTACGGGCTGTGCTGCCTGGATACTGGCTGGCGGCGCTCATCACACTTGTTTCAGTCAAAACCTTACGGCGGAACATTTGGAAGACTTTGCAGATATGGCAGGAATAGAATGTTTACTTATTAATCAAGAAACAAACAACCGTGATTTCAAAAATGAATTGAGATGGAATGACCTGGCAATAAGATAGAAAGTCCGTAACAATTTTATCCGAAATCCTTTCACTAACAAAAGATAAATAACTACCATGGCTGCTTCCTTCAAGGTATTTTTACTTTCCGGCGGATTAATTTCGTTGAAATGGGCAGACTTGCTCATCATCATTATTTATTTCCTGATCGTATTGGGAATCGGCTATTACCTGGTGAGATTTACCAAAACCGGGGATGATTTTTTTCTTGCTGGAAGAAAGATGACCATGTGGATTGCCGGACTTGCTTTTATTTCCGCTAACCTGGGTTCGCTGGAACTGATGGGCTGGGCGGCAGCGGCGTATCAATACGGTATTTTAGCGGCTCATTGGTATTGGATCGGTGCCATACCGGCGATGCTCTTCCTCGGTATTATTATGATGCCGTTTTACTACATATCCAAAACACATTCCGTTCCGGGGTATTTGAAATTGCGTTTCGGCAAAAGCACCAGCATGTTATCGGCCATTTCTTTTGGTTTCATGACAGTGCTGATGAGTGGTGTAAACATGTTTGCCATGGCATTGGTAATGAAAGTGATTCTTGGCTGGGATCTGAACTTCAGCATTTGGGTGTCTTCCATTACCGTAATGGTTTATGTATTATTGGGTGGTTTGCTTTCAGCCATCTTCAACGAAGTTTTGCAGTTTGTGCTCATCTGGGCAGGAGCGTTGCTGGTGCCTATTCTCGGGCTGATAGAAGTGGGCGGATGGAAAGGTATGGTGAGCAGGATTCAGCATAATCTTCCCGGTGGTGATTACACGCACATGTGGAGCACGCTGGGGCATTTTAATGATAATCCAATGGGTATTCAGTGGATCGGTATTGTGTTTGGCTTAGGCTTTATTATTTCTTTCGGCTACTGGACCACCGATTTTTTGGTGGTGCAACGAGTACTTTCTGCCAAGGATCTACGGTCGGCAAAAATGGCTCCTATCATTGGTTCTGGATTTAAGATGCTGGTTCCTCTCATTGTGATTTTACCTGGTTTGATCGGTTTGGCAGTAATGCCGGGACTTGTAGGGCAGGCTCAGGCAGCGGCAACCGGGGCGCAAAGTTATAATGAGATTTTGCCTTTGATGATGGCGCGTTATTTAGGGCCGGGGTTATTGGGATTGGGCGTAACAGCCCTTATCGCCGGATTCATGTCCGGTATGGCGGGCAACGTGACGGCTTTCTCCACCGTGTGGACCTACGATATTTACAAGCCCATTCATTTTGCCATTACAAAGAAAGAGGCTACTGATAAACATTATGTAAAAATGGGCCGGTGGGCTACGTTCATTGGTGTGCTTATCAGCATTGGCACTGCTTATCTGGTGGAGAATGCCGCCAGCATTATGGATTATGTCCAGGCTTTATTCAGCTTTTTTATTGCTCCGTTATTTGGTACGGTCATTCTCGGTATGTTATGGAAAAGAACCACCTCAGCAGGAGGTTTTTGGGGATTGCTGGCCGGCACAGTAGCTTCCGTAGGCATGTGGGCATGGGTAAGATTAGATTCACGTGCCCTCGCAATAATAACCGGTTCGGCCGATGCAAAAGCGATGGCAGAAGATATGTATCGTGCTTTATGGTCATGGATAATATGTGTGCTGGTAACCGTATTGGTTAGTCTTGCTACCAGACCGAAGCCTGTTAAAGATTTAGTTGGATTGGTAAGAGGTTGTACCGAACTGCCTTCCGATGCGCATCTTCCCCTAATAAAACGTCCGATCTTCTGGGCAGGAGCGGTGTTCGTGGCTTTTATTATTTTACAAATTATTTTTTGGTAAAAACTATATTTTATGCACGAAGAAGATGGATTGTCTATATGGTTTTTTGTAGGAGGAATACTCGCCATATATGGCATTATCGTTTTGATAGCAAACATTCCCGCATTTTCAGCAAGTGAAAACCCGCATGTTGTGCTGGAAGAATTACATGCCGGCTTGTGGTGGGGAATTTTGCTGACGTTGCTGGGAGCACTCTTTCTTTATCTGCACTGGCCGGGTAAGCCTTCCGTTCTTGACGAAAAAGATGGTTCGAGTCCCAACGGGATTACCGTATGGGACAAGTCAGAAAATAAATGATTTGTCCCATTTTTTTCTCTAACTGCTATTTGTTAAGATATATTTTGATGCTTTATTAACCTGACCTTTTCGATATACCAATCCATCAAAAACCAATTTTTCCGGAAACATCGAACCAATTGGATTGAAAGATGGAATTATCAAACCTGTTTTTGAAATGCCTGCGGGCATACAAATGGATGAATTATACGAGTATGATGATCTGTAAATAAAAAGGGTTCCAATAAAATACAACCGCATATTAAGCACATTTGCTTGCCCAACGCACTGACGACTGCTTCGCAAACAAAAGAGCCTGAATTTTTGGCTACGCACAGAAAGTAATTATATATGGCAGACATTTCTCAAATACTAAACACGCTAAACACTTCACCAAGTGTTGGTTTGTTACGTTTGCGAAACAGAGAAATGATTATTGAATTTCTGGTAAGAACTTTTGTCAACAAGCAAATCTCCATTTCATATGAAAATATTCATTCTCAATTAACGGACTTTTTAGAAGAACAAAGAATTGAAATTGATGAAGAAAGTGAAATCAATTTTTTCGATACGTATGAAGAAAAAGCCAAAAAGTATATTCAAAACTGGACTAACAATGGCTTTTTGACGAATTATCCTGATGAACAAGGTGAAGTTTTTTATGAGCTTTCATCACATTCAAGCAAAACCATAGATTGGTTGGCAAGTTTGAAAAAGGAAGAGTTTGTTGGTACTGAATCAAAATTCAACAACATACTGAATCAATTGAAAGAGTTGGTTGAGTTTACTAATGAAGATGCCGAAAAGCGTATTCAGTTGTTGGAAGAGAAAAAATTAGAAATTGAACAACAAATTCAACGAATAAAAATTGGAGAAGACGTAAAAGTATTTGAAGAATTTGAAATTGTACCCCGTTTCAACCAACTCAATCAATCCGCCAAAGAATTATTGTCTGACTTTAAAGAAGTTGAAGACAACTTTAAAGAAATTACAAAAGGTATTTATCAAAAACACGCTGACGGAAGCCTATCCAAAAGTGACATACTGGAATTTACTTTTGATGCACTTGAATCATTGAAAGAAAGCCAACAAGGAAAAAGCTTTTACGCTTTTTGGTCATTCATATTGAATCCAGTCTTACAGCACAAATGGGAAAGCCTGACCAAAGATTTATACACAACTTTAGAAGAAAAATCAATCCCAATAAGGGATACATTCCTTATAGAAATGAAAAAGCATCTCCATAGTTCAGGACAAAAAGTTTACAAAGCCAATGATAAAATGGCTGAAAAACTAAGCCGTATAATTCGTGAGAATGAAAGTTCTAAATCAGAAGCCACGAAAAAAATAATTCAAGACATTAAGAAACAACTTGTAGAAATCAGTAAATCGAAGAACAAACCTGATATTTCATTTGAATTAGAAACAGCAACAGATATAAATATTCCATTTGAACGCAAACTCACGAAAGAGCAATCCGAAGAAGTTACATACACCAACAGACCCAAAATTGCTAATGAAGACATTACATTATCTAATCAATTAGGACGGCTGTTTTCACAGTCTAATATTGATAAAGAATTGTTGAGAAAAAGGGTAAAAGATGTACTTAAAGAAAAGTCGCAGACCACACTTTTAGATGTTGTAGAAAATTATGGTGGTCTTGAAAAAGGATTGCCCGAGTTGTTCGGTTACATAGGCATTGTGAAGGAATTCAAACACATTATCAATCCCGATAAAACCCAAAGTATCATTTTTGATGTGGACAACCGTAAACAAATTAGAATCCCTGAAATTATCTTGATCAAATGAGCAGTTTAGAAAAACAAATTACTCCTTATAGCAAAGCCATTGTAAGGCTGTTAAAATCAACCGTCGAACGAAACTCTAGTGCATGGGATGATGTAATCAATTATCAAACTGAAATTCAGGATTATATTGGCAAAATTGGTTTAGAGCTAATCGTTAAAAAAGATGAAGGATTTGCTTTTGTAAAACAACTTGAAGATAATGAAGGTAACACGCTTGGATTAGTTCAAAGGCGACAAATCGGTTTTGAAACGTCTATTGTGCTCGTTGTACTAAGGCAAAGCCTTGAAGAATTTGACAGCAATCCAACGCAATTGGCTACTGAAAAATTTATTACAAGTACAGAAATAAAGGACGAGTTAGAATTATTTCTTCCAGAGAAATACGATAGAGTTAAGTTTATCAAAGAACTCGATAGGTATATCAATGCTGCTGTTGATTTAGGCTACTTAAAAGAAATCAGTAAGAAAGACAATGAAACGAAATACCAAATACACAGAATTATCAAAGAAAAAATCACTCTTGATATTTTACAAGATTTTGAAAATAAGTTAAAAGATTATGTTGAGTCTGTTTAGTACAAGTTCCGACAAAGCGGGGTTCAGGCTTCAATATATGGAAGTTTACAACTGGGGAACATTTAATGAAAAAGTTTTTAGAATAAATCCGAAAGGAAATAATTCACTTCTGACTGGTGCAAACGCATCTGGAAAGAGTACATATATTGATGCATTGCTTACTTTAATTGTTCCTGCAAAGAAAGACCGTTTTTACAATCAATCTTCGGGTGTAGAAAAAAAAGGCGACCGCACCGAAGAAACCTATGTGTTGGGGCATTACGGAAACATTCAAGAAGAAGGAAAAACTTCTACTTCTACACAAAAATTGCGTGATACAAACACATATTCAGTAATTCTTGCTTCATTCTCCAATGCCGACCAAAAACAAATTACACTTTTTCAAGTACGTTGGTTTTCGAATAATGAATTAAGGCGGCAATTCGGAATTGCTCACGTTCCTCTGGAAGTAGAATCTGATTTTGGTCAATTCGATTCAAAAGGAAATTGGAAAAAGGTTTTAGACAAAAAGTACAACTCTAATGTCACGAAGAAGAAAATTGAGTTCATAGATGGTCCTACTGCTTATGCAGAAAGATTGGCGGACTTATTTGGAATGCGTTCCACAAAAGCGTTGACTTTATTCAATCAAGTTGTTGGCGTAAAAGTATTGGAAGACTTAGATGATTTCATAAGAACCAATATGCTGGAAGAACGAGATGCGGAAGCAGAGTTCATTCAACTAAAAGAAAGTTTCTTGACTTTAATGGATGCCAAAACCAACATTGAAAAAGCCAAAGAGCAAATCAAACAATTGACTCCAATCAATGAAATAGCAATAGCACTAATCAACATTAAAGCAGAGTTATTTCAATTAGAAAAGTCAAAAGAAACCGCAGTTTATTGGTTTGCAAAGAAAGGAATTGAATTAGGCGAAAGAGAATTAGAGAAATGTAAAGAAGAATTCCAACGCCTGAATAATGAACTAGCGGAATTAAAAGAAAAGGAAAGCGATTTGAAAAATCAGGAAACTGATTTGACAGTTCAAATAAAGTCTGATGAAGTTGGTAATCAAATTGAAAAATTGAAAACTGAAATCACAAGATTAGAAAAGAGTAAAAAATTAAGAAGCGAGAAACTAGACGATTACAATAAAATCGCCCAAAGCATTGAGTTAGAAACCAATCCAAGCGAAGAAACATTTATTACTAACCGAGAAAAAGCAAAAGAATTAAAACATAAAACTCAACAAAATATTGATTCTGAAAATGAAAATCTCCGTTCCTTGAAAAACAAGGAAGATGATTTAACTGAATCAACCGAAGAATTAGTAGCAACAATTCAAACACTTCAAAAAAACAAGAACAATATTCCTGTTAATGAAGCTCGTATTCGTGAAAAACTAATTGAGCATATTGGAGCAAGTCGAGAAGAAATCCCTTTCATTGGAGAGTTGATTAAAGTAAAAGACGATGAAATGAGGTGGGAATCATCTATTGAAAAAGTACTTCACAATTTTGCACTGCGATTGATTGTTCCACCAAAGTATTATTCATCAGTGAATCAATATGTGAACACCAATAATTTGAAAGGCAGAATTCGTTACGACAAGTATGAAGTACAAGACTATCTCAAAAATTTTAAGAACAAAGGTTTTAATGAAAAGCCATTAATCGATAAAATTGAAATTAAGCCAAAAACACAATATTTCGATTGGATTGAGAACTATTTAGAATCTCAATTTGATTTTGTATGCGTAGATAATCTTTCGGAATTTGAGCAATTTCACGAAATGGCAATTACTCAAAATGGCTTAATAAAATTCAAAAGGGGCAAACATGAAAAAGACGATCGACCACATATTACTCGAAAAGAAAATTATATATTGGGATGGGATAACAAAGAAAAACTCTCTTCATTAAAGAAAGAATTAATCAATCTTCAAACTCAGCAAACTGAAAATAAAAAAACGATTTCAAACAAAATAACCGAGATAAAAAACCTTGGGATTTTCAGAGATGATTGTCAGAGCTTGTTTTCAAAGTTCGATAAATACGATGAAATAGACTGGCAATCGTATGCGAATGAGATTCAAGAAAAAACAGAACAGAAAGAAGCATTAGAAAAAACAAATAATCGAGTAAAGCAACTTCAAGAAGATTTAAAAAAGGTTCAGGACGCTTTGAAACAGCTTTCTGATGTTCAAATTTTTAATAAAGGACAAGAAATATTTACCAAGAAAAATGAACTTGCCACGATTGAACAATCAATCAGGAGTAACAAATCTATTTATGAGCCATTAGGAATTGTTGATGTTTCAATGTTTGAAAAACAACATTCCGATTTGCTGAATATTGAATATGCAACCTTTGAAACAAGTCGTGAGAGATTCCAAAAGGAAAATTCAAGACAAACAAGAGAGCTTGAAGAACAAAAGCAAAGGAAAGAACGAGAAGTAATCATCAAGATAAACGATTTTAAACAACCTTCAGAAGCTATATTAAACAAATTTAAGGATTGGCGTTCTGATGTTAATTCCCTACCCGATTCAACACATTTAGAGTTAATCAGTGAATATCAGAATTTCTTAGCCAGGTTAGAAAATGATAATCTTCCAAAGTTTGAAAAGAAATTCAATGACTATTTACAAGAAACTATTACCAACAAAGTTGGTGACTTTAGAATGTTCTTTGAAAACTGGTCAGACTCAATCAAGGAAAACATCAAACATTTGAACGAATCTTTAAAAGAGATTGATTTCAAAAATAAACCCCAAACCTACATTCAACTTGTTGCACCTAACAAGATTAATGATGAAGTGAAAGAGTTTAGAAAACTTTTAGAAGAAGCCGTTCCCAATGTTTACCAAATGGAAAAAAATATTGAAGGCAGGAAACATCATTTTAATAATCACATTCAACCATTTATTGAGAGATTGGACAAAGAAGAATGGCGAAAAAAAGTAATGGATGTTCGTTCTTGGTTTAGTTACAAAGCGGAAGAGTTTTACAAGGAAACAAATCAAAAGTTTAAGACTTATGAAGCAATGGGGCAACTTTCAGGTGGTGAAAAGGCTCAACTTACTTATACTATTTTGGGTTCTGCCATTGCTTATCAATTTGGATTAACAAGATATAATCAAGGGTTAGAATCTAAATCTTTTCGCTTCATTGCCATTGATGAAGCGTTCAAGGCTCAAGATGAAGACAAAGCAAGGTACTTAATTACACTCTGTAAACAACTTCATTTGCAATTACTAGTCGTTACACCAAGCGATAATATTCACATAGTAGAAAACGATATTTCTTTTGTTCACTTTGTTGAGCGTAAAGAAGAAAGACATTCGTGGCTGTATGATATGCCAATTGAACAATTCAAAGAAGAAAAAGCGAATTATCTAACTAAATGATAACAGCAAAGGAAATAAAGGACAAAACAGAAAGGAAGTACACTTCATTCCTTCAATCTTTGGTTGAACGGCGACCTTTTGAGAAAATGGTTATTCGTGGCGATAAGTCGTACACCAAATCTTCACTGACGGAATTTGAAAGAGAAATTCAACAAATTCATAGCCATTCAAAGGAGAAAAAAGGTTTTGGTTATACATTGGAATTTCAAAAAATAAAGACAAAGCATTTAGGAACTCAAGATTTGCCAATTTCAATTTACTTTGATAATGAAAAAGATTTTTTGCGGTTCTTAGGTAAAGAGAATGAGGTGGATTTTTTCAAATCAAATGTTGAGATAATCCTTGGAGAATTCCCTGAACTCAAAGAATGGACAATTAAAAATCCCAAAAAGGTCATTGACAATGCAAATGAATGGCGGAACATTTTGCAAGTGTGTCAATATTTTAAAGAAAATCCAAAACCAAATTTCTACATCAGAGAATTGCCAGTAAAAGTTCACACGAAATTTATTGAAAGAAATAAAAGCATTATCAGAGAACTCCTAGATGTTCTTATCTATGAACACGTGAACACCGAAGAAAAAGAATTTGAAAAAAGATTCTATTTGAGATACGCTGAACCTCAAATTCGGTTTAAAGTTCTTGACAAAACAATATCGGACAGATTTTTTTCGGGAATTGATGATATTGCAGTTCCAGTTAGCCAATTTGAAAAGCTGAACTTACCAATCAAAAAAGTATTGGTCGTAGAAAACAAGACAACACTTTACACGACTTTGACACTTCCAAAAATGAATGACACCATTGCGATATTTGGAAGCGGATACAGCGTCTTCAATCTGAAAAATGTAAAATGGTTTGACGGGCTTAAAATACTTTATTGGGGCGACATTGATGTGCAAGGCTTTGAAATTTTATCTCGATTTCGGACTTACTTCCCACAGACGAAAAGCATTTTAATGGACGAGCAAACCTTTGAAAAGTTTTTTGAGAATGATAATGGAACTCCAACAAATGTTTCAACCAAACTTAACCTGACAGAGGACGAAACAGAACTTTACGACATTTTAAAAACAGATAACTGGCGACTTGAGCAAGAAAAAATACCATTTGACTATGTGAACCAATATTTTAACAATGAGTAAAAAGCCCTTCACACCAACATATTGCTATGCCAGACAAGCAGAACGCAAGCCAAAATTTCGCAGTGAGTGTGTTTGTTCAACCGCACCACCGAGCGACAAAAGGAAGAAGTAGCGTTGTTTTTAGTTTTTTTCTTTTTAGTTTTTCCACAGCTTTGTGAATTTAGACAGTTCATGTAGGTTTGCCAACTTATAAATACACCGCATGAAAAAAATTTCGTGGAATAAGGTTTATCCACATTTAATAGCGATTGCCGTTTTTTTGATCGTTGCGCTTGTTTATTGCAAGCCTGCTCTCCAGGGTAAGGTTTTACAGCAACTCGATATTACGCATTGGAAAGGAATGGCGCAGGATGCTTTTAACTACAAAGAACAGCATGGTCATTTTCCTTTGTGGAATACACATTTATTCAGCGGTATGCCTAATTACCAGGTTGCAATGGACAGCAAAAGTTTTTTGCCTGATATAAATAGTATTCTTTCGCTGTGGATGCCTAAACCTGTTAGCTTCTTTTTTCTTGCCTGTATTTGTTTTTATATTTTATGCATGGCGTTTGGCACCAACACACTCGTTGGCATATTGGGAGGACTTGCATTTGCGTATTCCTCTTACGATCCTATTATTATTTCTGTTGGTCACGATACAAAAATGCTTGCCATTGCATACATGCCTGCACTGCTTGCCGGTTTGTTATTGTTGTATAACAGGAAATATATTATCGGTCTTTTTGTAACGGCTTTATTTGCCACAATGGAGATAGGCGTCAATCATCCGCAAATAAATTATTACTTCATTATTATCGCTCTTATACTTACCATTGCTTATGTTATAAAATGGGTACGTGCTGCACAATACAAACACATGCTTATTGCATTGGCACTTGCATTGATGGGTGGATTGATTGGTGTTGCTAATTCAGCAGTGGCATTATTAACAACAGCAGAATATGCAAAGTACACGATGCGAGGCGGAAAAACGCTGGATATAAATGACCAGGGAGGCGTTAAGGAAGTGAAAACAACGGGTTTGGATGAAGATTATGCGTTTCAATACAGCCTTGGTAAAGGTGAAGTAGTAACATTGATGATGCCTCATTCTTTTGGTGAAAGCACCGGTACTTCGTATGATGAAAGTTCAAAAGTTGTTTCTGCTTTAACAGAAAAGGGAG